>JBFRWB010000172.1:0-20312 GCA_051439375.1 Microcystaceae cyanobacterium | reverse complement strand
TCAAGAAACTGCCAATAAATAGGAATTGCCCTTTTTCCCAATACTATCCCCACCATAAACAAGTTTTTATCCTTCCATTGAGTTCTATCCAATACTAGGTAGATTCTTGCTCCTTTCTTATATTTTTTCTCTATTATTTTTTGAATAATAGGAAACCATATTAATGATACCGATACCCGATCTAGTTTCAGGAATCTTTGAATTCTTCGTCGACGACTTTCATATTTTATAGGCAATGAGAAGTGAGCAGCCAGCCTTTCTATTTTGACAGTTTTATGTAGTTGGATTAGCCATACTAGCATGGACAAAGTGATTACTTGATCTTGAGTGAGGTAACGTGATAAAACGTCCAAGTAGGATTGTTCTAATTTATGGTGCATTTGATCTTTAATTTTTGATTACTAGCCAAATCTTTCTTACCACAAAATCTTCCTCGCTTACCATACCATAAGGCTTTTCACGGGGTCGTCACCCCGTCAGGAACTGAATGCTTAAATCAAGTTATGGGTGATTGAAATTGGACACAATGAGGATAAATACGTCAATATGTCCAATAAATTGAAGCGTTGGTTTCCCAGCTATTTACTGCTAACTATCTAAGTCAATATGAGTGAAAGACTTACTATTTTCTCCTGTATAGGTAGCAGCAATATGACCAGACCCTTGCAGGTGATATTTATAGGTAACTAAGCCTTCTAAACCGACAGGACCTCTAGGTGGCATTTTTTGGGTGCTAATGCCGACTTCTGCCCCAAAACCATAGCGGAAACCATCAGCGAAACGAGTTGAACAGTTGTGATATACACCTGCTGCATCCACTTGATCTAAAAATTGACGGGCGTTTGTTTCATTGTTACTAACAATTCCATCAGTATGTTTTGATCCATAAGTATTAATATGATGGATCGCTTCTTGAAGAGAATCAACAATTTTAATCGCTAATATTAGATCACTATATTCTGTACGCCAATCTTCCTCTGTTGCCCTGTCTATGTCTATTATTTGAATGGTTTTCTCATCTCCTCGTAGTGCAACCCCTTCTTTTTGTAAAGCTTCTGCTAGTTTAGGTAGTAGTTGGGGGGCGATCACTTGATGAATCAGTAAAGTTTCAATAGCATTGCAAGCGGCGGGATATTGGGCTTTCCCATCCACACTAATAGCAATAGCTTGGTCAAAATCGGCGGCTTGGTCAATATAAAGGTGACAAATACCATCGGCATGACCCAAAACGGGAATTTTGGTATTATTCTGTACATAACGCACAAAATCATTTGAGCCTCTAGGAATAATCAGATCCACATATTGATCTAAATCGAGTAACGACCGAATTTCATTTCTAGTGGTCAACAATTGCACTGCATCAGGGTTAACCTTAGTTTTAGCTAATCCTTCTTTAATGATTTTAGTTAATGTTTGACAGGACTGTAATGCTTCCTTTCCTCCCTTGAGAATCACCCCATTGCCCGATTTAATCGCTAAACTGGTAATCTGAATCAAAGCTTCGGGACGGGCTTCAAAAATGACCCCTAACACCCCTAACGGACAGGTTACACGTTTTAAAATCAGACCTTGATCGAGTTCTCGGTGTAATTGTTGTTTTCCAAGGGGATCTTTGAGGGATTTGACTTCTCTTACCCCTTTTATCGTTGCTTGAAGCTTGCTTTCTCCTAATTTAAGCCGATTGTATAAAGGTTTAGGAATGTTATCTGCGATCGCTGCTTGACAGTCTGCTTCATTGGCTACTAGGGTTTCGTCTGCATGAGCTTCGAGGGCTTGTGCAATGGCTTCTAAGGCTGCGTTGCGGTCATCAATCGGTAGAATCCCCAATTCACTGGCAGCTAAACGAGTTTTTTGTGCCAGTTCGACCAATGAAGGGGACTGAAGACTATTTATTTGCAGTTGGGTCATTTTTAACAAGAGAATAATTGTTTTCAGCACTACCTATATAAAAACAAAAAACAGGGAGCAAAGTCCCTGTCAAGTTCTAGATTACATCCTATTGTTATTAAATCCCATACTTTCTGATGTGGCTACCGTAATAATTGGGATATTTGAGAAAGTTGTCGGGAGGTAAATACCTGACGCAATGCTTGAGCGATCGCATTGGGGTCAACGGACACCAAAATCTGAGGTAATTTCGAGTCTGCAAGGCGTTTTAGTTCATTAGACGGAGAAATTGCCTCTGGTTTCTTTAACTCCAAACAATCACTTCCTTGCTTAACCTCTTTGATAATAATTGGTGCAAGCGTCCGATAAGAATGTTGAGGATTAGCGATCGCTTTTTGCGCTAATTTCAATAAAGCTTGCCATCCTTCGACCGTACCATGTAATCCTGCCAATTGGGAACAAAGGGTTTGTAGTTGTTCTCGATTGTCAGGAGTTGCAGACTGCTGAAAAATACGCAACATTTCTTTGAGTCGTTTGCGGGTTGCAACAAATGGATCAATCCCTGTAGAAGAGGATGTTGCTGTAGCAGAGGCAAGATTTTCGGATAATTGCTGTAAGTAGCTCTGTAATTCTACAAACGTCGGTTCAGCCGCTTCTACCAATGTCATTGCGTCTTCATCTTTGAGGCCAAACGTTCCCTGTAACTTTTCAATTAAATCTCGCAATACATCAAATCCACTTAAAAATAGGGATTCTAACTTGTTATCAGCAGTGACTGACTTAGGATGATCTCGTAAGACCTTAAACGCATCTTCTAGCTTATGAGCAGCCTTTTGGATGCTACTATACCCTAACATTCCTGCGCCTCCCTTCACCGTATGAGCAGCACGGAACATTTCATTAATGCGCTCTGAGTCCTCCATCGCCGAGGAAAGGTCTAAAATTCCCTGTTCAATGGTTTCTAGGTTTTCTTTGGTTTCTTCGATAAAGTAACCGAGTAGTTTCTGCTGATCCAAGACGGTTTCCCCCAATCAACTCGTTATTTGCCCATCCTATAGCAATACAAAATAAGGTGTTTGACAGTTAAAGATCCTTGAAACAAGTGTCAAGGCTTACTTTTTCCTTTTGCGTAGTACTATGGCTCTGATGTCAGCGAGGGGCTATGGCTTTAGGATGCCCGACCTTCTCCCTAGAATTAACATTTGTAATAATAGAATTGATAGATTTTTTAACCCATAGGTCTCATTATGTTTTTATTCGGATTAGGTAAAAAAGCTGAAATGCCAAAGCAAAGCGAAGCTTTACCCGGTCGTACGGCGGAAATGCCCCTTAATAACCAACATTATGTCTTTAGTAACCCCTTAAAGCCGCCTTTCCCAGAGGGAATGGAAATGGCTATCTTTGGCTTAGGCTGTTTTTGGGGTGCAGAACGAAAATTTTGGCAATTAGAGGGAGTTCATAGCACATCAGTTGGCTATGCTGCTGGCTATACCCCGAATCCTACTTATAAAGAAGTTTGTTCGGGAATGACTGGCCATAATGAGGTGGTTTTGGTAGTTTATGACCCTAATATTATTAATTATGGGGAATTGCTCCGAGTTTTTTGGGAAAGCCACGATCCCACCCAAGGAATGCGTCAGGGGAATGATGTGGGAACGCAATATCGTTCTGGGATTTACACTTATTCTGAGACACAGAAAAAAGTAGCTGAAGAATCCAAGCAAGTCTATCAAAAAGCTTTAACTGAAGCAGGATATGGTGAAATAACCACAGAAGTTCTGGATGCACCGCCTTTTTACTATGCAGAAGATTATCATCAACAGTATTTAGCTAAAAATCCTGATGGTTACTGCGGATTAGGTGGAACAAACGTTTCTTGTCCTGCGCCGCTAGATTTAGCTTCTAATTAATTCTCAGATCAAAAAAGAGTCATGTAGGGACGTTTTATTAAATGTCCCTACCTATCAAATTATTTAAGCTTTTTCAAAATACGATACTCCCTGACTTGTTCGTGCAAAAAAGATGTAATAGAATAACTTAGAACTAATCCCTAAATTTTGGTCATGTATGGTCAGATTAGCCACTAAAATTGAAGCCATTTTATATCTTAAAGGTCAGTCTATTTCCCTTTCAGAAATTGCAGAATTAGCCAATTGTGAGATAGAAACGGTAGAAGATGCCATGATTGAGCTAATGACTGACTATGCTCATCGAGATAGTGCCTTAGAAGTCATTGAAACCCCTAACGGCTATTGTCTGCAACTACGAGAAACCTTTCAAACGCTGATTGATAGTCTAGTCCCTGCGGAGTTAGGAACGGGTACATTAAGAACTTTAGCTGCGATCGCCTTAAAAAATCCCCTTCTACAGACCGATTTAATCGAATTACGGGGGAGTGGGGCTTATCAGCACGTTCAGGAGTTAGTTTCTTTGGGATTTATCCGCAAACGTCGTCAAAGCGAAGGACGTTCTTTTTGGCTGGAAGTGACCGAGAAATTCCATCAATATTTTGAAATTGATCCCCTACACCCCGATAGCGTTATGGCGACAGTGGTACAAGAGGGAAAAAGAATCTGAGCTATGGTCAATTAAAAGCAGGATAAGACCAAGATGAGATAAAATTCGCCCGCTTTTTTCAAATCGTCTTTAAAATGCCAGAATCTGTTCTTTTATTTTTTCAAAAACTTTTAAAGCCGCTTTTTCTACTGTGTCACTCAATTCTAGTCCTAAGTCCAATGTTTCTGCTTCAATTAAATACACCATAATGTCTTTAGGAAAATCATCATTAAAAATTTTTCGTCCCACTGCTAGTGCATTATCCCAACGAAAATCATGTAGATTATAACTAGGTTCGGGTAACATTTCTAATTCTTCACCGGGGACTTCAAAAATTGCACCGGGTTCAGAATTCGTGACGCAAGCATCAATAACAATCAATTTTGTACTGCCACGAGCTTGAAACATTATTTCCATTCCTGCTGTTCCTGCGTCATAAACCCGCACATTAGGTAATGACTGTTCACTCAAAAATTGTTGCAGTTTTTGGGCAATTATTACCCCTACTGCATCATCACATCGATTAAGATTACCACAACCAATAATTGTTAGCATACTTCCAAATAGTGAACGATAAATTAAACTGTCTTCCTCCCCCTTCTCTATATTTACACTTTTATGGGTCGGATTTGTAATCAGAACGGAACGGTGACACCCTATAATAAGTCAGAATTCTACCGTTACCCTAACCCATGGCCGAATTTAGCTATCTGTTTAGCCTGTTTATCAGCTTAGTCGCAACCTCTCTTCCCTTTCTCCTATTGGGAATTTTCTTGTCTAGTTTTCTTTGCGTCTTTATTGACGATGGATGGTTAGCAGCAAAATTACCACAAAATCGTCTATTAGGGGCAATATTAGGCAGTAGCTTAGGTCTAATTCTTCCAGTCGGTCAATATGGTCATATTCCTTTCACTAGACGCTTACTCTTAAAAGGGGTTTCTCTCCCCATTGCAATTAGCTTTTTAGTCGCTTCTCCAACCCTCAATCCTTGGGTGATTAGCTTAACATTGTCTTTATTTCCCCATCAACCTAGTTTGATTTTTTCTAGAATTATTATTGCTTGGTTGGGAAGCATTTTACTCGGTATTCTATTTAGTTTCTATCCTAAATTACCTTCTTTATCCTCTTTTCCTCCCCATGCTTCCCCTTTATTGAGAACAGGAAGTTTTCTCAAACCATCTAATACCCCCGATCCTCATCCCTATGAAGAAGGTTTGGTGTATGAGTCGGTGGTTGATTCCTCAATGATGTCCTCTTATATTCAAAAAATGCAGCTTTGGTGGGAGAATAGTTGGCGAGAACTCTTAGAACTGAGTAGTCTTTTGATCTGTGGTTGTGCGATCGCTGCTATTTTACAGTTTTATTTTATCCCCAACACATGGATTAATACAGAACAACCGTCAGAAATACAGCTATTAAGGGTTTTTGGCTTAAGTTTTTGGCTATCAACGGGATCGTTTATGGGAACAGCTGTAATTAGTGCTTTTTCTAATCAGCTTCTTTTTGGATCACTTTTAGGGTTTCTACTGTTTAGTTCCTTGATTGATATTAAGGGGATCATCTTAATGATGGCAACTTTACGACCTAAACCCACCTTAATTATTGTGCTGCTTTTATCACAATTCTTCTTTTTGGTGACATTGTTGTTTAATTTCTTAACAAATCACCTTCTGTAAAAATCCCTAATTGTTATTGATTTGATTCCCTATCTCTTATGTAAACTTTTATGTCGATTTTGGCTTGTTTGCCAAAGGAATGTTATATTAATAATTGAAGCAAGTAAAGCTTCCCTGACAGATTAACTGGTAAGGTTAAACACAACACACAAAAGGAGAGAATCCTGTTTAAGTTCGTATCTGTCTCGTTAACTCGCAGTAGCAGCAGTCACCCTCGATACTCATATTTCCTCAGTTAGTTGCTTAAGGGAGAAAGATCGTTGATTCACTCTTTCATCGATTGCTCCAGACAGGCTCGATAAATAAGGGGATATCACTGAGAAGTCAAGTTCGGACTGCTGCTATTGTTATATGTTTTTTTAAATCATCACTTGGTTAAGGAGATGAGGGTTAGGGAAGATTGTTCAAGGTAGGAACAGGAGAAAGACTAGGTAGAGGAACAATTGGAAGGGATGTCGTGGATTCCAGCGTGGGTTTAACCACAACTTTAGCAGTTAAAGTTTGATTTGTTTGATCTTTGTATTCAATTTTAGTAATATTTCCTGAGATGGGTGCAACAATAGGTAAGCGTTTTAATTGTTGTTTAACTTCTTGAATTTGGGACAGTAACTGTTTAATCTCTTGCTGACGGATTTGTTCAGCTTGTTGATGACTCGCTGTTGCAGAAATATATTGTTCTTGTGCAGTTTGAATTTCATTTGTTAGGGTAGCAATTTTTTGTTCAGCTTCCCTTTTTTGTTGTTCTAATAAATTCATTTGTTGAACTTTTTCTGCATCTAAAGCTTCTGCTAAAGCCATTGTTTTGAACCGCAGACTTTCCTTGATCTGTTGATGTTTTTGTTGAGATTGAGCAACGATTAATTGAGCTTGTTTTAAAGCCGCTTCTTGTTTTCTAATATCTATTTTCATCTGTGGAGGAGTTAGGGGAATAACTTTTTGTCGTAGTTGAGAGTCTAGTTGTTGTTGCTTTTGTAAGAGTTCTTGATACTTAAGGTTATTCCGACTCAAGACTTGTCCTTTAGTAATTAAATCTCCTGTTTGTACCTGTAAATCTTGGGGAGAGGTTAAAGTCAAAGTAATAACAAAATCTGCAATAGGGGAAGGAGTTGGAGACACAAGGGGAGAGGACAAAGTGAGGGAATCAAGGAAAGAAGGGGAGAGAAACGGACTTGGAGCAGGTTCAGACTTAAAAGACAGAGGAGATTTTGGCAAAGATTCACATCCCCATAAACCGAGAGAAAGACTAAAGCAAAGAGAGAGTTTTAAAAAGCGATCGCACATCATTTTAGGATAAAAGGAGTTGAATAACGGTTAACTAATTAAAGCGAATTTTATCTTCTGTTTGACTAAGATGGGAGGTATCTCCATTTAAGATTAATTTCCATCTTTGATTTTGTTTAACGACTTTGACTAAACAACATAAAGCCGCGTTAATATCTGCTGTTTCTCCTACTAATTTTCGAGTTGTTCCGACAACCGATGCACCATGACCCACTAATAGAATATCTTCAGTGAAATCTTCGATTAATTTTAACACCGTTGCTCCGGTTCGTTCATTCATCATATCTTCTGTTTCAGGGTACTGGGGAATAATGCGTGAGGAATAGGAGGAATTAATAGAAGGATAGTGGGTAGTTAACCAATCTAGGGGATGGGTTTCTGGGGAATCAGTCATCCAATGAGGGTTTAACCATTCGCTGAGGCCAGCTTCTATTTTAAGGGATAAATTAAGGGTTTGAGCAATCGGATAAGCAGTTTCTATGGTGCGTAAGAAAGGGGAAACAAAAATATGCTTAATATTTTCTGGTTTCAAACGATTCGCTAACTGTTGTGCTTGAATTTTTCCATCTTCTGAGAGAGGGGGATCATAGCGTCGGGGTGCGGTATTAAACCAGTCGGGGTTTACAAAGTCTAAACGATTTCCGTGACGTGCGATCCAGATAGTTTGTGTCATTGAATTATGGATAATAAACTAATGGTCATTGATTCGTTATTATAACTATTAGTTTAATCCATTCTCCTTGAACTTCTCCAATTATTTGTCCTGAAAAGGTGGAGGTTTTGCTACGATTGGGTGCCGTGATTAAGTTAACCATAGATTCGATTTGCTCAAAGGTAGGATGATGGGGTAAGTTTTCTGTTAAAAAGAGACGGATAATTCTTCTTTGAATGGCTAAGGGAAAGGTGTTTAATAAGCGTCGGTTGAGTTTTTTTCGGTTAGGAGAAAGTACGTCTGCTAATCCTTGATAAGCTACTTGCTCTAAATATTCTACCTCTGCTTGTAAAATTTCGGCAGTTTGTGCAAGTGCTTTTTCGACTTGGGGATTAAATTTTTCTTGAAGGGAAGGAATAATCTCTAATCTTAACCGATTCCTTGCGTATTTTAGGGTTTGATTAAGTTGATCTTCCCATATCGGCAACTTAAATTGTTGACAAAATTCTAGGGTTGTTTGGCGAGAAACGGTTAATAAGGGACGTACTAGCTTAATCTCTGGGTTTAAGCCTCGTATCCATTGTAATGCTTGTAATCCGTCCATTCCTGAGCCTCTGATTAGGTTGTAAAGTAGGGTTTCAGCGCGATCGCTTTGAGTATGTGCGACGACAATTGCTTGAAAGTTGCCCTGCACTCCCATTTCAGTTAATGCTTGATACCGCCATTTTCTCGCCTCTGCTTCGGTTTCTTTAAGATTTATGGCAACTTTGAGGTAAAAAGGTAAATCAAAGCTTTCAGCTACCTTTTTAACGTGATCAGCGATTCCTGCATCGGATGACCAACGATGATCACAGTGGCCAACGGCTATTTTCCATCCCCATTTTGATTGCAAGTCAACTAATAATTTGAGTAAGCAGAGGGAATCTTGACCTCCTGAAACGGCGACTAAGAGATTAGAATTGTGGGGTAATAGTTGACGCTGACGTAGGGTTTGATGCACGAATGCGTGTAAGGGTGTCCACCGAGATTTGGCTGATTGATTCATTACTAAATGGATGAAAATCGTTATAGTTATTATTGGGAAACTTATCTTATACTATGGCATGGAGGATTAATCATGTTAAAAAGACTTATTCCCTCTCTGAGCAGAATTATTATTTTTTGTATCGTTTTTTCCTGTTATTTTCCTGATACTGAATTGTCTCATAATGATTAATTATTCTCTTAAACTCGGTAAATATTTAACCTTAAAAGATTTTTGTACTTGCAGTCAAACTTATAAAAAATATGCAGATAAAATTGATCCTTTACCCAAAAGCTTAGAAACGATTCAAGCCCTACAAGCCTTAAATCAATGGATTATTGACCCAATTATTGACCATTTTGATTATAACAATTTTCAGTTAACCTATGGGTTTTGTTCCCCTGACTTGAAAAAATATCTTAATCAAAAAGACCCCGAAACAGGTATTAAAAATGGCAGAATTGATCCCGCGAGAGATCAACATCTTGCCCATGAAAAGAATCGAAATAACAAATATTTTTGTCAAAGATTAGGGGCTTCTTGTGACTTTCTCATTAAAACTGTCCCTAGTAATCAAGTGATTGATTGGATTTTAGCACAACCACTTCCCTTTGATTCTCTCTATTATTATGGTAGCGATCGCCCCATTCATATCAGCTATGGTTCACAACATAAACGAGATATTTGGACATTTACCCCTAAAAAAACACCAACAAAAAAAGGAATTGAACATTGGGTTAAATTAGTTAACAGTTATTCAGTGAACAGTTAACAGTAACCAGTTAACAATACCTAAAAATTCATAATTCATAATTTATACTTCATAATTTATTCCCATACTATGGCACAATAGAGGGTTGAACCTTCAATGATTTAACAAGCATTCACACTTCCCATTATCCAATGACAGCTACCCTAGAAGCTCCTCCTACAACCCGTCGTGTCGTTTTTCCCTTCACCGCTATCGTTGGCCAAGAAGAGATGAAATTGGCTTTAATTCTCAACGTCATTGATCCCAAAATTGGTGGGGTAATGATTATGGGAGATAGAGGAACGGGTAAATCTACCACTATTCGGGCCTTAGCCGACTTACTCCCCGAAATTGAAGTCGTTGCTCATGATCCTTTCAATTCTGACCCCACAGATCCCGATTTGATGGGAGATCAAGTCCGTCAACAGGTAGAAGCGCAGATTCCCCTAGAAACGACTCATCAAAAAGTCATCATGGTGGACTTACCCCTTGGTGCAACAGAAGACCGAGTATGCGGCACAATCGATATTGAAAAAGCCCTCTCAGAAGGGGTAAAAGCGTTTGAACCCGGATTATTAGCCAAAGCCAACCGAGGAATCTTATATGTTGATGAGGTAAACCTCCTCGATGATCACCTTGTCGATGTACTGCTTGACTCAGCCGCTTCTGGTTGGAATACTGTAGAAAGAGAAGGGATTTCTATTCGTCATCCGGCTAGATTTGTTCTTGTTGGCTCAGGAAACCCCGAAGAAGGAGAATTACGTCCTCAATTATTAGATCGCTTTGGAATGCACGCCGAAATTCGTACGGTTAAAGAGCCAGACTTACGGGTAAAAATTGTCGAACAACGCACAGAATTTGACGGAAATCCTGCTACATTTTGCAGTAATTATCAAAATCAACAAGAAGACTTACAAGACCGCATTGTTAGCGCACAAGAACGGTTATCACAAGTCAATTTAGACTATGAGCTACGGGTTAATATTTCTGAGGTTTGCTCAGAATTAGACGTAGATGGACTGCGTGGCGATATTGTCACCAACCGTGCTGCTAAAGCGTTAGCCGCTTTTGAAGGTCGCACCGAGGTAACTGTTGATGATATTCGTCGGGTGATCACCCTCTGTTTGCGTCACCGTCTGCGTAAAGATCCCTTAGAATCGATTGATTCAGGATATAAGGTTCAAAAAGCTTTTGGCCGAGTGTTTGGGGTTGAATTAGAAGAATAAGGGTGAGGGATGAGGTGTTAGGTGTGAGGTTTTGTTTTTGTAACTTTATAGTTCTACGCAAAGAGCCTTATGCTTTGGGAGAGTTACGCTTAATTAGACAAGCACCGAGGAGAGAAGCCATGCCTAACCCAACAATATTGTTAGATTCAGGTACGCTAACCTGAGAAAAGACAAATTCGCCAAATTGACGATGAACAGTAGCTGTAGGATGAATCCCATCATAGAAGAAAAATTCCTCTGGGTTCGTACATACGCTATCTGCTTCAATACAAGGATCTGTAGTATTCGTTAATCCAAAATCAGCAGGATTAGCGAATACCGCATTGTAATAACTGAATGTATCAATTTCAATCAAATTAAGACTTGAATTATTGCGAAAAGGCGTTAAAGCTGTTGCTAATAACGTATTGTATTCATTGGTAACAACCGTCGAAGCTGCCGCCAAACCAGCAACCCCTCTAGTTGCTTCAGGGGTTGCACCCAAGTCAGCAATATTAGGTACAAGGATATTAACTGCCCCTGCACTTTGCAATGCAGTGATAGTTGTCACAATATTTGTGACGGCTTGATTAAGGGTGGTTGTGGCTGCATCATTCTCTCCTTCTTGTTTCTGTACGGCTGCATCACGAACATCATTATTAGCACTCCAGACCACATATAAGGCATCAGAAGCGGCAATTCCTCCCGTATTCGTTTGGAAAACGACAAGTTGGTCTAATAAACTAGGGGGAGTTGTCCCTAATGGGCCGGTTCTTCCACCACCAAAGGCAAAGTTAGTACCACCCCCTAATGAGGGAGATGCACTCACACCTAAACGGGTGGCGAGGGTTTCTATCCATGTTGCGCCATTGGTAAAACGACCACTTTCATAAGCGAAGGAAGGCAATATGCCACCAAAAGGGACGGTTTGGAAGAGAGGTTCGGTAAATAGGGCGACGTTACCACTGTCAGTCAAACTATCGCCAAAACCGACGACACCACTGAAGGAAGCGGCAGAAGCACTCAGTGGGAGAAGGGAAATCGCAACACTAAGGGAAACGGCAGATATTTTGTTAGACAACATAATGATTGTTAGTTAGAAATCAATTCTTTAAAGAGAAACAAGGCTAACATGGATATGTGAGAGAGGTGGTAAATTTTGGTTTATTTTAAGAAAAGGTAACTTAAATTGAGTTACTGATTCTTAGTGCTTGTCAAACGGCTAAGGAGGATGGTCGTGCTACTTTAGGGTTAGCGGGTATGGCGTTTCGCTCGGGTTCTCGAAGTACTATGGCTGCCTTATGGTCGATTAATGATCAATCTACGGTGCAGTTAATGACTCAATTTTATGACATATTGGGCAATGAGTCTCTGAGTAAGGCGGAGGCTCTGCGACAGGCTCAATTATCTTTGGTTAACTCTGAGCAGTATCATCATCCTTATTGTTGGGCGGCTTTTGTTTTAATTGGCCATTGGAAATGAGAGTGAGAAAATTCCATGGAATCTTTATAACGGGACAGGAAGATTTTGCGATTTACGAAGATTCCTCAATGAATTTATTAATCAGAGTTCATCTAAAGATTGAAATTATGTCTTAGGGTACTTCACAAAACTCTCTTGGGACAGGAGAAACGAAAACAGTATTAATCTAACAAAATCCTTAATATTGAAAAAAATCAATGGAAAATACTTGACGATTTAAGATGAAGAAATTTATAGTTTTTTATACTATAATTAAGCTAGAAGCAACATACTCATTAACTCACTTGCTACAAAACCATGATGGGAGAGATTGTGAATCAGTATTCAGACCCCCTAACTGACCCAGAAGGCAACATCCGACAGCTTGAACGTTATAATTCAGAGGCGATCGCTCGTTACTATTCCCGCCGTCCTTGGCTAGTCATCGCTAGAGCTTTCACTATTATCGGACATTTTTTACTTTTTTGGTTACATCTTCAGTGGGATAATTGGACTCAGCAGGAGGAACAAAATCGACTGAAGCGGGCAAATGAACTACGCTGCATTCTCACCCATCTCGGCCCTACCTTCATTAAAGTCGGTCAAGCCCTCTCTACCCGCCCTGACTTGATTCGACCCGATTTTTTAGAAGAATTAATAAAATTACAAGATCAACTGCCACCTTTTCCTAATGAACTGGCTTTTTCGATTATTGAACGGGAATTAGATCGAGAAATCTCCGCTATTTACCAAGAAATTTCTCCCAATCCAGTTGCGGCCGCTAGTTTAGGACAAGTGTATAAAGCCGTTCTCTATTCAGGAGAAGAAGTAGCGGTTAAGGTACAGCGTCCCAATTTACGCCCCGTTTTAGGCTTAGATTTGTATTTAATGCGTTGGGGGGCAACAAATTTTGGCAGATGGCTACCTTTGAACTTAGGCCACGACTTAACGCTAATTATTGACGAATTTGGCACAAAGCTTTTTGAAGAAATTGATTATCTCAACGAAGGCCGCAACGCTGAAATATTCGCCACCAACTTCCGCAATAACCCAGAAGTTAAAGTTCCTAAAATCTACTGGCGATACAGTAGCCATCGAGTTTTGACCCTAGAATGGATTCATGGCTTTAAACTAACGGATACGGATAAAATTCGTGCGAGTGGTCTTGATCCCCATCAAATTGTCAAAATTGGTGTGACTTCTGGCCTGCAACAACTCTTAGAACATGGTTTCTTTCATGCCGATCCCCATCCGGGTAACTTGTTCGCTACACTGGATGGACGTATGGCCTATATTGATTTTGGCATGATGGATCAATTGGAAGAAGATACCAAAGAAACCATCGCTAGTTCAGTTATTCAACTTATTAATAAAGATTATCAGGCATTAGCGGATGATTTTGTTCGTTTAGGCTTTTTAACCCCAGATACAGATATTACTCCCATTATTCCTGCTTTAGAACGGGTTTTAGGTAATGCGATTGATCAAAGTGTAGGTCAATTTAATTTTAAAACCATTACGGATGATTTTTCCGAATTAATGTACGAATATCCTTTCCGAGTTCCTGCTAAGTTCGCCTTAATCATTCGTTCTCTGATTACCCAAGAAGGACTTGCTTTAAGCTTAGACGCTGATTTCAAAATTGTCGAAGTGGGTTATCCTTATGTAGCACGACGACTGTTAACAGGGGAATCTCCCCAACTCCGGCGGCGGTTAATCGATGTTTTGTTTAAAGACGGTAAATTCCAGTGGCAACGCTTGGAAAACATGATTAATATAGCCCGTACTGACCAACCCTTAGATATTGTCCCAACCGCTAGTTTAGGGTTACAATTTCTTATGTCAGATGAAGGCCGCTATCTCCGTCATCAAATTATTAATGCCCTCACAGAAGATGATCGCTTACATACCCAAGAGTTACAGCGTCTCTGGCAATTGGTAGGGCAGGATTTCCAACCACAACAACTGTTAACCGCAGCTTTTAGCATGATTCAACAGTCGGCGTTCAAATCCAATGTTCCCTTAGAAAGATAAGATGTATTGATATGGCAGGCCATAGTAAGTGGGCAAATATTAAACGCCAAAAAGCCAGAGTTGACGCTAAAAAAGGCCAGAAATTTACCCAAATATCCCGTGCTATTATTGTAGCAGCAAGAACGGGGATTCCAGATCCCGCAGGTAATTTTCAACTACGAACCGCAATTGAGAAAGCCAAGGCCGCAGGAATTCCCAATGAAAATATCGAACGGGCGATCGCTAAAGGTGCGGGGACTTATGCAAATGATAGCGACTACGAAGCAATTCGTTATGAAGGGTATGGTGTGGGAGGCGTAGCAATTCTCATAGAAGCCTTGACAGATAACCGCAACCGCACGGCTGCGGACTTACGGGCAGCTTTTAGCAAGAATGGGGGCAATTTGGGGGAAACAGGCTGTGTTAGTTGGATGTTTGACCAAAAAGGGGTGGTAAAGTTAGAGGGGAAACTGGATGAGGATGCTTTGCTAGAAGCGTCTTTGGAAGGAGATGCCGATCGCTATGAACTATTTGATGAGACAGACGAAGCAGGGGCTGAAATTTTCACAGAGGTGTCTAATCTAGATAATTTGAGTAAAGTCTTACAAGAAAAGGGATTTAAAGTGAATGAAGTAGAATTACGCTGGATTCCTAATAATCTTGTTGATGTCAGTGATGAGGAGATGGCTAAGTCTTTACTGAAGTTAACCGATACCCTTGAAGAGTTAGATGATGTACAGGGTGTAACGGCTAATTTTGAAGTATCCGATGATTTAATTACCAACAATCTTATTTTTTAATCGGAGTTGGGCTTTTATTAATGGATAATTATCAAACCTTATTTTAGTAGAGATGGGGAAAAGGGAGGAGAAAGGGAAGATAATGATGAATTTTCCTCAACTTCTGAACTCCTTACCCCCACATAACAACATTTTTGCTGCAAGCCCTAATTAGTACTTTCTAACTGAGCAGTACGAACGGTTAATTCCATTGTGCGTTCACCTCGCAGTAATTTCAACTTCAAAAGTTGGTTTAAACCGACGCGATCTACCATACTTTGTAATTCACTCCCATCCGTAATTGATTTACCATTTACGCCAACAATCACGTCACCACGGCGAATTCCGGCTCGTTCAGCAGGTGTATTGCGTAACACTCCAACCACCAAAATGCCTTCTACTTCAGGTAAATAAAAATTTGTATTGGGATTTCGGTTATTTTCTCTGGCGATTTCAGGATTAACATTAATCATTTGTACCCCAATATAAGGATGGGGAACTTTTTGACCTTGAACAAGAGTATTTTGTAGATTTTTCGCCTTATTAATCGGAATCGCAAAACCAATTCCCATTGCATCTGCTCGAATGGCGGTATTAATACCAATGACTTCCCCTTTTCCATTGAGTAAAGGGCCACCTGAATTCCCCGGATTAATCGCTGCGTCTGTTTGAATAAAATCGAGTCTTTTGTCGGGAATTCCTGCTTTAGCCGCAGAACGACCGATTGTGCTGATAATTCCTAAAGTTACTGTATTATCCAACCCAACTGGATTCCCAACTGCGATCGCCCAATCTCCTACTTTTACCGTATCAGAATTTCCCAAGGGGGCAACGGGTAAATTGCCGTCTGTCGGTTGAATGGTGACAACTGCTAAATCGGTTACCTCATCGGTTCCTTGTACTTTACCATTGAAAGTGCGTCCATCTTTTAGGGTAACGGTGACTTTATCTGTTTTATTGACGACATGGGCGTTGGTGAGGATAATTCCCGATGAATCGACGATAAAGCCCGATCCTTGCCCAGTAACCCGTTGTTGTTGCTGTTGTTGAGGAATGCGGCCACCAAAAAAGTCACGGAAGAAGGGATCATCAGCCAAAGGATCGTAACGACGATTGACTACAGTTTCCGTATCGAGTCGTACAACTGCACCCCCAGTCCGAGTAACGGCTGCGGCCACAAAGCTTTCGCTACTGGTAATCGGAGGAACTTGGGCAATAGGCGTATTAATTTGGCTTTCTGAGGAGTCAAAAGACGGTTCAAATTGTGCTTGTGCATCTAGTAGGGGATAACCGCCAAAACAGAGTAAAATCCCTAAGCTCAAGGAAATTAAATAAGGCGTTAAAGAGCGTAACCAGCGAACGATGTTCATAGGGTTTATTGCGAGTGGGAAGATAAGTTAGGTTTTTCTCATATTCTAGCGGATGGCCGAAAGTATAGTTCCACGCATTAAGGTTAGGACAGAAATCTGAGGTTATTACACTCTTTTTGTAGAGACGTTGAATGGAATATTTCTATAGAGTTTTAAGGGAATGGGGAGAGGAGAAATTCATTTGTGCTTTAACCTTTTAACATTGCAAATTTACGGGTTAAACGAGTCAATTCTTTGACTGTTCCCAACATAACGACTGCTAGATAGGTTGACTCTCAGCGTTCATTGTTGGACTCTATTACTATAAAAGGTTATCGATTTTTTAAGGTGGTGAAAATAACTGTTATCCATACTAATAATAAAATAAAAAGATAACAGGATGGCGCAGTATTTAACATTTGTGCTATGGTAATGATGCTGCTAATTAAAGAAGCTAGATTTGTGATGGATTGATAGAATCTATTGAACTTAAATGAAGGTTTTCGTCTTCGACGAGATTTACTGGTTAGCCGAGTTAGATAATATTTAATGAAGGAGTGAGTAACCTTTGATAGTTGTTGGCTTTTTTGTGAGCTATTAAACATACTAATCTTGTTTGTTTTTAACGTCATACCCAGATTTTAACCTTGATCAATAGTAGGTGTAAATTCCTTACAGATAGTCCTAAATGACGGTGAATAAAAATAGATAAAATAGTTTTAAATGATTTTAAATAGTCCTAAATAGTAGCAAATAGTTTTAAATAGTTTTGTCATTACTTCAGATAAATTATGTTAAGATTAAGGGTAAGTCTGTGGAGAGGTAAAAGCCATGAATGATGTTTATACAGCTTTTTTAGGGGAAATTATGGAACAATGTTTTTCCTGTCAAGTTAAAGAACGCCATCCCAGAGAACGAGCGTTTTTACAGCTTCGGTTTCATCCTGATTATAAAAATAAACAGCATAAAGAAATTGCTGTTGAAATGAAACAAGAATTAGGAGAAATGTGTCAAAAGTCAATTCCTACGACCTGTCAAAATGTAGTTCATAAGATTGCCGACATTTATCAATCAGAAATGGAAAATGATGGAGTGAATGTAGAAGGTTTACGTAAACGAGAAAGAGGACAAAAAGGCGCATGGGAAGAAGTTTATCGGTGGTTACATGATCACAAATTTTATCGGTGGTTTTCTGATTATACGTGGAAAAATTGGCAACAACAAGCACAGAATAAGCCAAATTGGTTAGGATTTCTTGATAAAGATGCTCGCAGAGGAATGGTTGTTACTCCTATTGTGAAAAATAATACAGTGAATATCAATCAACCTGTCATTATGCAAGTCAGTTTTGAGGAAAAAGAGCGTTATTTATTATTGTTAAATCGAGGAAAAAGTAAAGACAATGCAGAAACAAGGTTTATTGTTTGTCCTTCTTTACATTTTGCACCCAAGATTGAACCTGTAATTAATTTATCTTATCTACCGCAATCCGATGCTCATTTACAAGATATCAAATTTGATGAGATCGGACAAGAGGAATATATGGGGATTTTGGTGAAAGAAATTCCTGATCTTGATTGGTTAAATCCTGATAAGCAAGGGGAATTACCGATTTGGGATGAGCATCATCTTTATCAATTATGGCAAGCTTTGGAGGAACAAGGAGATTATCAAACTTATTATCAAAAGTTTGAGGTGGTTTGATCCCCCTAAATACCCCTTAAAAAGGGGGACTTTCTCAAAAGTTTGTAGTAAGCCCTTTAGGGCTAAAATAGGTATCAATGAGATAAAAACCCTTGTGGGCGCAAGCCTTGCGCCCCTACAATAAATAGTAATGTGAGCATCTTGCTCACTATAATAACAAGCAATCAGGATTGTCTCATTCTTATTGGAATTAATCATTACTTGAATAAACAACAACATGAAAACTGATAAAATCTTTTATACCCTATTTCAATTGTTTCCTGATCTCCTGTTTCAATTAATTGGAGAATCAACGGAAATGGCTCAATATTATGAGTTCAAATCGATTGAAGTAAAAGAGTTAGATTTTCGACTAGATAGGATATTTTTTCCCGATGAAAATCGTCCTGATGATCCCATTTATTTTGTGGAGGTACAATTTCAAAAAGATCCAGATTTTTATTGGCGATTGATCACAGAAATGTTCTTGTATCTAAGACAATATAAACCATTGCGTCCCTGTTATGCGGTGGTGATGTGGGGAAATGAAAAGTTAGATGAAGGTTTACCCCTTCCCTATCAAGGATTAGTGGTCACGGAACGCATTCAACGGATATACTTAGATAAGATTGATCCGAGTATCCATAGATCGTTGGGGATTGGGATTATTGAGTTTATTGAAGCGTCTCCCTCGGAAGCGACTCAACGATTCCCTTTACTGGTTAATCAAACGAGAAAGGAGTTTTCTGATCCTATTTTTCAAGATAAACTTCTTGGATTTATCGCCAAAGTTATTGTGTATAAGTTCCCTTTAATGGAATTTAAGGAGATTGAAACTATGTTCGATTTAATTGATTTTAAGGAAACTCAATTTTATAAAGATGTTGAGCGAGAAGTTGAGCAAAGAATGAGGAAAAAACTTAAAATTGAAGGTAAACTTGAAACAATTCCTAGTTTCTTAAGATTAGGATTAACCTCTGAACAAATCGCTCAGGAGTTAGGGTTAGATGTAGAGGTAGTTAACCAATACATTGCTGATCACAGATAACTAAAACGTTATCTACTGCTTTTCTTTTATTTTTCTTAAGGAGATTGAAACCATGTTCGATTTAATTGATTTTAAGGAAACTCAATTCTATAAAGATGTTGAGCAATAACTCAAGCAAAGAATTGCACCAGAAATTGAAAAGAAGGTTGAACTTAGAACGAAACTTAGCATGATTCCTGCTTTCTTAGAATTAGGATTGACTCCTGAACAAATTGCTGAAGAATTAGAATTAGATTTACAACTGATTTATCAATTTAATGCAAAAACACAACCATGAAAATCCATAATCACACACCTATGTCATTGTCATTGCGAATGTAGCAAAGCGGAATGAAGCAATCTCAAGTCTTTAAAACTATAATGAATCAATTAATAGACAACCCTATAAAACCTAAGTAGTAATCCCAGAGAGTTAAGATTGCGTCGCTCCATTTCATTACGCTCGCAATGACTGTGATTTACCCATTATCCCAAATTAGGAGAATTCACCCATGAAAACCATAATGGAAGAACGTTTTGAATTGTATTATCAATTAATTAATCAATTACTTGAATGTCCTCAAGAACAAGAAATAGAACTCCTACAAGCTAACTCGGAGTTCATTGATCTGGGTTTATTGATAGCAATGAATCAAGCAGCAAACTATTATGCTCAAAATAATAATCAAAATATTGCCCAATATTTACAAAATATGTCAGCGCAACTGGTGCAAGTGATGGGCTTTAATTCTCTTGAGGAAATGTATCAAGACTACAGTAATTGTTTAATAGAAATATTATTAACGGTTGAACAAAATCCGTCCCCTGAATCTGTTTATCCTGTATTCACAAAATATTTAGAACAATTAAACCTGAACTTATGTATTATTTTACAACGTTGGACAGATATAGCGTTTCCCACCCTAACAACTGATCAAGCACGATCCGTTGCAGGTATGATTAATAAC
>JBFRWB010000171.1:0-33751 GCA_051439375.1 Microcystaceae cyanobacterium | reverse complement strand
ATTTATGAAACTTCAACAACAGTAAAGATGGGACAGCGAAGAATGGAAAAATGGTTAACTCACGCTCGCCTGTTTTTTGGAGAAACTACTCAAACGATTAAAAACCATATTACAGAAATTTGTAACTATTTTATTAGTAGAACAACCAGTGGTGTCATGGAAGGACTAAATAATAAAATTAAACTAATTTTACGTCAAAGTTATGGGTTTAAAAACTTTGCCCTAATGAGAGAAAAGCTATTAGCTTGCCTTCAAACATAAGTTTAGCTTATCACCACAAGTTCGGGAGAGCCAAACTGATATGTTTAATGAGTCTTGATAATTTGTTCAACGGGTTGTGGTACTAATGGATATATCTTAACACAAGGACAAACCATTTCCAATTTGTAACCTTTCTTGCGAGATATTGATATTCTTAAAGAAAGAAAATCTCTTAGGTTCTTTTTTATGTTTACTGGATTAATTCAAGGATTAGGCAAACTTCAAGGAATAGGTAGCGATCGCTTTTCTATCACTTTAACAGACATTGAACGATCATCTTTAGTGAGTGACCTTGCATTAGGGGATAGCGTAGCGGTGGATGGGGTATGTCTGACAGTAGAAGAGATTTTAGCGGATGGTTTTGTTGCTACTGCTTCTCCTGAGACACTGAAACGAACAACCTTGGGAAATCGTCTTCATGCTGCCTCTTCCGTCAATTTAGAACCCTCTTTAAAAGTTGGTAGTAAACTGGGGGGACATTTTGTAACTGGCCATGTGGATGGAATAGGGTGTTTAGCAGAATCAATTATCAGCGAAAAAGCATGGGAAATGACCTTTACTGCGCCTTCAGGGTTAATAGAACAGTGGGAACAATATATATCGCCTTATATAGTTTCAAAAGGCAGTATTAGCGTTAATGGTATTAGTTTAACCGTTGCAGATTGTGATTCTCAAGGCAGTTGGTTTAAGGTAGCAGTGATTCCTGTAACCTATAAAGAAACTAATTTATCTCAGCTTAAAATCGGGGATTGGGTTAATTTAGAAGGAGATATTTTGGGAAAATATGTGGAAAAATTACTTGGACATCGGACAACTTCTGCGAATAAGTCAGAAGACATTAGTTTATCTTTTTTAACAGAACATGGTTACATTTAACCAAGACTTGCTCCCATGACTTTATGGTTATAAATACGCATTAGCACGCTTTTGAGGAATGGAAAACAGGTAATGATGAGCAAAATATAATAGCAAATTACACTTTCTATGTTCAACTCAGACTCATTCCTAAATAACTATGCTATGGTGGACTTAACAATTCGCAATATTTCACTGGACGGCAAACTATCATGGTTGCATCAACGTCAATTTACTCATCTGCTCAAGATACCCAAGCCTTAAAAGCGGTGTGGGAAACTGTAGGCTGGGAAAGCTGTCCATCCCATTACAATTTCCATTTACATACTAACTGCTCCGATGGTCAACTTAATCCCATTGATTTAATCGATCAAGCTCTCTATATTGGACTGAAAGGGTTAGCCATTACTGATCATCATTCACTCCAAGGCTACTATATCGCTCAACAGTATTTACAGGAAGTAAATCAACTCCATCTTCGTCTATGGACAGGAATTGAAATTACCTCAGATTTAGGTGATGCAGAGGTGCATTTGCTCGGTTACGGCTTTGATCCTGAGCATCCTGCCCTAATTCCTTATATAAAAGGATTTAGTCCCCAAGGTCATCAATCATTAGCAGAGAACGTCATTGATGCCCTGCACAAAGCCGGAGGCTTAGTGGTTTTAGCCCACCCTGAAAGATATTATAAACCGGCACATGATTTAGTTCCTTTAGGGGCAGAATTAGGCATTGATGGCATAGAAACCTACTATGCCTACGGTAACCCAAAACCTTGGCAGCCCACCCCTAAAAAAACAGATATTGTACGCTCATTAGGGGAAAGTTATGGGTTATTGCATACTTGCGGCACAGATACCCACGGTTTAAGTATATTACGACGTATTTAACTTAAGAGTAATTTATGAAACTTACATGGCTTGATAACAACAGTTGGTTGATCGAAATCGCTAGTAAAACAATTCTTCTTGATCCTTGGCTGACAGGAGACTTAGTGTTTGGGGGACAAACATGGTTATTTAGGGGAATGAAGCAAACTATCTTTAAAATTCCCTCTAAAATCGATCTAATTCTCTTGTCCCAAGGACTTGATGACCATTCCCATGTTCCTACCCTTAAAACATTAGATCGTCAAATTCCTGTCGTTGCTTCCCCCAATGCAGTCACCGTCGTTGAGCAATTAGGCTATTCTCAGATTACGCCCTTAAGTCCCAATCAAGAGTACTGCTTGGATAATGCAATTCAAATTCAAGCCTTTGAAGGCTCTCAGATTGGTCCGACTGTAACAGAAAATGCCTATGTTCTAAAAGATTTAAGTAACCAACAGAGTCTTTATTATGAACCCCATGGTAACCACTCACCCCAATTGTCTAAAATTGCACCCATTGATGTGGTAATAACGCCTGTTGTTGATTTGACTATCCTAAAGCTTGCACCCATTTTGAACGGACAGGAAAAGACCTTAAAATTATGTCAATCTTTACGTCCTCAAGTGATTTTACCTACCGCTACTGCTCAGGATACGAAATATGACGGTGCATTAACGACTTTGTTACGGGAAAAAGGAACAATTGACCGTTTTCGTCAGATGTTAGCAGACCATCAATTATCGGCTCAATTGATGTGGCCTCAGCCCTATAAACCTGTAGAATTGTCATTATAATTTAGTCTTTTTCTCGTCTCCCTAATTTCTAGATCCCTAATCAACCAATTAAACACAAGGGCAATAAAGAATCGAGTTTAGGGAGAGATGGACAATTAGGAGAGGTTTACATTGCTTAAAAACACCATTCCCTTGCAAAAATGGCTCATTGATATTCAAACCCAATATCCTTTTTACTATGATCTGATCATATTGTCCCTTGCATCCTTATTTTTAGGACTATTTAATTTGGGAAACGTGGCCTTAAGAGACTGGGATGAAGGGTATTATGGAACAGTAAGTCAGGATATGTACCAAACAGGAAACTGGTTATATCCTACCTATTTAGGTGAGCCTTTTTTACTAAAACCTCCCTTAATTATGTGGTTAATGACTATCAGTTATCATCTGGGAGGAGTTAATGAATTTAGCAGCCGCTTTCCCTGCGCTTTAATTGCATCTTTAAGTATTCCCCTGATTTATATAATTGGGAAGGAAATCTTTCAAGAACGTTCATCTGCTGTCCTTTCAGCCTGTGTCTATTTAACCCTCCTCGCAGTGATGCGTCATGGACGTCTGGCAATGATTGATGGTATGATCAATACTTATTTTTTAATTTCTTTATTGGGGATTGTTAAATATACTCAGTCGAGTCGATGGTTGATTTTAGTTGGCATAGGATTGGGATTAATTACTTTAAGTAAAGGGACATTAATGTTAGCATTAGGCTTTATCATATTCGTCATTGTCCTATTTGCTTATCCGATAAAACTGTTTAAATCTCCCTACCTGTGGTTAGGGCTAATCATTGGTTTTACTCCTATCATAACTTGGTATTTCTTGCAGATTCAACATTATGGAGATGTATTTATTAAAGTTCATTTTTTAGACCAAAATTTTAGTCGTCTTTCCACCGCAGTAGAAGGCAATCAAGGTAACATCGATTATTATATTTGGGAACTCTTAAAATATACAATGCCTTGGTTATTATTCTTTCCTAGCAGTCTTTTCATCATTCTTAAATCCTACAGAAAAAGATGGGCAAAGTTAATCCTAATAGGAGGAATTATTTATTTCGGTTTGATCTCGATAATGAGAACGAAACTACCTTGGTATATTTTGCCTTTATATCCTTTCTTTGCTTTATCGATTGGTCAATACTTAGGTTTAGTGTGGCAAAATAAAGTGAGTTTTCCTCGTTGGACAGGTTGGGTCATGATGGTGTTAGGAGGGTTAAGTAGCGTCGGATTATTGTATTTTATTCAATCTCAATCTCCCGTTATTCTTTGGCTGATGTCCATTACTTTAGGAATCACCTTATTCTTTTCTGGACTAAAAATTTATCACAAACAAACCTCCTTTCTTCTCATTTTAATAAGTGGTTTATACCTGAGTCTAAGTCTCTTTTTTGCATCAAGTGAATGGGTATGGGAATTAAATGAAGCCTTTGCTGTTAAACCTGTTGCAGCACTAATTAATAAGCATACACCTGAAAAAACCAAGATTTATACATCCTTTAGTTATAGTCGAACCAGTTTAGATTTTTACAGTGATCGCAAAGTAACTGCCGTTAGCAATGAAGAGTTACAAGAACTTAAACTGTCCGAAAATTACTTATTAATTGAACAAACAGACCTAAATCAGCTACACTTAGAGAGGTATATTATTCTCGGTGAAGCAAACGGCTTCCTGTTAATCCTGCCACAAATAAGTAACTAGCTATTATTAATGGAGTGATCAATTAATGAATTTAAGAAGAATTATTCTCTCTTTTTTGACTTTAGTGGCCTTAGTCCCTATTATTCTCTCTTTGGTTAGCAGTTTTAAAGAACCACAAGTTCAAACTGATTTACAACTCTATCAAACTAATCTAGTTTTGCAAGCTTCTGAGATAAATTTAGAGGAAACAAACTTTGCTACTTCCCTTGAAGCAATCATAGGAAAAGAGACAGAACAAGCAGCTATTCAACAATATGAAACGGCGCAAACATCTTTACAAAAAAACCTTGTTCAACTCTTAGCACAAAAGGATAAGTTACAGCAACAAATGCTAGAGGTTGAGTCTAGTAATTCTGCTTTATTAACACCACAATTAGAAATTGATAAGAAAATAAAAGAACAGCGTAAGGCACTTAATCAAGTTATTATAAATTTAGGGATTATTCAAGCGGCAAATGAACAGAAATCTCAAGCAATTGATACATGGAATCAAGTAGAAGTTAATAATAACCCTCAACAACAACAGTTACTGAAAATATTAAATACTATTTGGCAAACACCTCAGCCAATTGATGAGGCTCAGAAAGAAATTATTGATGAGCAACTATCAGGTTGGTTTCGTTATAAAGTATTAAATCAAATTTATCAATTTCAAGAAGATTCTGAAAATATCCCTCTTTTAGCCGCTCAAATACAAAAGACAGCACAAACTTCCCTAATTAAATTATTATTTATTACGATTATTCCCTTAGTTAGTGGTGCAGCTGGTATCGTTTTATTAATCTTCTTATGTATTCAATTATTTACCCAAAAAGAAGAAGCTGTCCTTAGTTATAACCAAGGAAAAAGCTGGCAAGTTCCTTGGGAATTTGAAATTACATGGCAAGTCTTAGTCATTGGATTTTTTCTGGTTGCTCAAATCTTACTTCCCCTTATTTTCAGCCTAGTTAATATAAACATTGCCCAACTAAGTTTACGTTCTAAAGCAGTTTATGTCCTAGTTAGCTACTTATTAATGACTACTGGTGGACTGTCTGTTTTATACTTTTCTATTCAAGCTTTTTTTCCTTTACCGTCTGATTGGTTTAACTTTAAACTCAATTTAAAAGACTTGTTGTGGGGGATAGGAGGTTACTTAGTCGCTCTCCCTTTAGTTGTGCTTGTTTCTCTGATTAACCAACAAATTTGGCAAGGCCAAGGAGGAAGTAATCCTCTTTTGTCCCTAGCTTTAGAATCCCAAGACTTTGTGGTATTAGGAATCTTTTTCTTCACCGCTTCTATTGCAGCCCCTTTCTTTGAAGAAATGATGTTCCGTGGCTTCTTATTACCTTCTTTAACCCGTTACTTTTCCCTATGGGGGGCGATTTTTATTAGTGGTTTGATTTTTGCTTTTGCTCACCTTAATTTATCGGAAGTGTTACCCCTATTAGTCTTAGGAATGGTGTTAGGCTTTGTCTATAGTCGCTCACGCAATTTACTCTCATCCATGTTGCTTCATGCTCTCTGGAATAGTGGGACTTTGCTAAGTTTATTTATTTTAGGAAGTGGCGCATAACATCAGATAATACTATAGCTCTAAAGTGTCTAACTTTTGACTTTTACTTTTTGACGCTTTGCATAGCACTATAACTTTCCCCAAAGGGCTAATCCTCCTCCTTTTCCTCTCGCTGCTATCAAAGAATCTGTTACAGTGAAATAAGCAAAAAAGGCTTGATTCTTAATTGTTTCCCCATAAAATTGTTCTTCTTTTTCTTTTCCTCCCCGAATGTATCCTCGATAAATATTTAGTTTTCCCACACTTATCTTCAGTTGAGTAAAATCAAAGGCTAAAATCCCTTTAGTGGTTAATAATTGAACCGGCCCAGTTAAGGTAAAGGTAAGGGCTGCTATCTGAACTTGATTAGTAACTGTGCCATATTCACGATGGGGAAGGATAGGAAGAGACTCTTTTAAGGGAGTATCAAGATAAGATAGATAAATTCTTAGCCATTGACCTAAATATCTCCCTTTCCCTAACAAAATTCCCGATCTATTTTGGGCTTTTTTTGTACCAGTAATAAAGCATAATTGCCATTTTCCTACTAATTGCTTTAATAGTAGGGGTGAACGTTGTTTCTTCCCCTGTTTTTCCGCAGTTAATAAAGTTGATGTTACCACTTCACTCTTAGGTCTATCTGAATCAGAATTCATTACACCTTGAACTGCCTCTTTTAGAAGAGTATTAATATCTTTTGTCATAGTATTGAGTCTTTTTTATTAAATTAACCACATAACAGTCTATTAGTTTTAGCGATCGCACTCAGCAATAATAATTAAAACTTAATTATAAACAAAATAACATATTTAAGGCTAAAATAAGGCAAGACCAAAAGCCCAGACCAACAAAGTGTCTAAAACTTGATTAAATGTCATTCTCTAAAATCCTAATTGCCAATCGCGGAGAAATTGCCCTCAGAATTATTCATAGCTGTGAAGAACTCGGAATTCCTACGGTTGCTGTCCATTCTACAGCCGATCGCCACGCCCTTCATGTTCAATTAGCTGATGAGAGTGTTTGTATTGGATTGCCGCCGAGTAATCAAAGTTATCTCAATATTCCCAACATCATTGCGGCGGCCTTAACCCGTCATGCGACGGCTATCCATCCGGGCTACGGATTTTTAGCAGAAAATGCTAGTTTTGCTGAAATTTGCGCAGATCATAAAATTACTTTTATTGGTCCATCCCCAGAATCTATTCGTTTAATGGGAGACAAAGCGACGGCCAAAAAAACCATGCAAGCGGCTAAAGTCCCCACCGTACCGGGTAGTGCTGGCTTACTAGAAAATGAACAAGAAGCCAAAGCCAAAGCCACGGAAATTGGCTACCCTGTAATGATTAAAGCAACGGCTGGCGGTGGTGGTCGGGGAATGCGCTTGGTAGAGAAAGAAGAAGATTTTTTACGGCTATTTCAGGCAGCCCAAGGAGAAGCAGGGGCATCTTTTGGCAATTCAGGGGTTTATTTAGAAAAATTTATCCATAAACCTCGTCATATTGAAGTTCAAATCCTAGCAGACAGCCATGGTAATGTGGTGCATTTAGGGGAAAGAGACTGTTCAATTCAACGCCGTCATCAGAAATTACTTGAAGAAGCACCGAGTCCATTTGTTACTCCAAAGTTACGGTCGAAAATGGGAGATGCAGCCGTTAAAGCTGCCAAATCTATCGGTTATGTCGGTGCAGGAACAGTAGAATTCTTGGTGGATAGTCAAGGAAATTTTTACTTTATGGAAATGAATACCCGTATTCAAGTAGAACATCCTGTTACAGAAATGATTACTGGTCTAGACTTAGTTCGGGAGCAAATTCGTATTGCACAGGGAGAAAAACTACAATTTAGTCAAAGAGACATCCAATTAAACGGTCATGCCATTGAATGCCGTATTAACGCCGAAGATCCTGCCCATAACTTTCGTCCTAACCCCGGCACAATTAGTGCTTACCTACCTCCCGGTGGCCCCGGTGTTCGCATGGATTCCCATGTTTATACAGATTACCAAATTCCGCCTTATTACGACTCTTTAATCGGTAAATTGGTCGTTTGGGCGCCTGATCGCCCCACAGCTATTCAACGGATGAAACGGGCTTTACGGGAATGCGCAATTACAGGAATTCCTACAACGATTGAATTTCATCAAAAAATTCTGGATACTTCTGCTTATGTGGCAGGGGATATCTATACTAATTTTATTGCTGAACATTTACAAGAAGCAATAAGTCATAGATAATAAGTTATGTGATCATGGAACTTGGCACGCTGGCCTCTATTTTGAGCATGAATCTGTCGATTTTTATAATCTAGAATTAAGCGATACCAATCTGGGTGACTATGAGACTTATGACATTTGGACTAAGCAGAGTAGAGAATGGAAAACTGTTTGAAGGAATAAAATTAATTTTGTAGTTTATTCTATAACCATAAATTCATCATATACTTACCAAACAATTCAGTTGCACGTTTAACTGTTTCGACGGATTTGGGATCGCAATCGTCATAATCATCTTGACAATAAAGTTCAAAGCCAGCAATTATTTCGCTGAGAATATTTTGCCATTTAGTAACAGCTATATCATGTCCTTCTTCTATCGAAAATGGGGTTGATCCACGTTCAGCATCCGTTTCTTTAATGTACTTTAAACGAGGTAATAGGGCATAAATAAGAACAGCACAAAGATCAAAACACTGATCATGTATTTCTTCTTCTGTAGGATGAAAGAAAATACGAGAATGTGCATGAAGCAAACCACCATCATTTAGATTAGCCATAAAAACCTATAAAAAAATGTGAGACAACTCGAATTACTATAATAACATGAGTTTATCAAAAGTTCAAATATCTGAGGGTCTTGAAGTTGACAAATATGTTCTAGAAAAAATAGTAAACTCACGCTTGTCGTTTCAGTTTTGTTTCTTAATCTAACCAATTTATGATAACAAAAACAACAAAGTACCTCTATAATTATTATAATAATCGACAATCATATCATTCACAACTGATAATTCCAATGTCTTCTAAACCGAAAATTTCTGTATTAGCCCCAGATTTATCAGGGGGAGGTGGAACAAGGGTTTATCTCGTCGCTAAAGTTCTCCAGAAACTCAATGTCAATGTTGAAGTTGTGGGCTTTTTATTTGGGGAAAAACCCTATCCTGTCCCCCCAGAAAATCTACCTGTAAAATCTATTAAAGGCTGTCGTTATCCTGTTTTTTTCCGTTCTATTCAGCAAGCCTTAACTGCTATGGACGGGGATATTATTTATGCAATTAAACCGAGGCCAACTAGCTTTGGTGTGGGTTTAATTAAACATTTTTTAACTAAACGTCCCCTGATGATCGATATTGATGACTGGGAAATGAGTTGGTTTGGGGGCGATAATTGGGAATATCGTCGGAGTTGGCAACAATGGATGCGAGGAATTTTTAAACACGATGGAGAATTAAGAGATCCCAATCATACAATGTACTTAAAACAGTGTGATAAATGGGTGCCTCAAGCCGATTTAATCACGGTTAACACAGATTTTCTTCAAAAACGCTACGGTGGTGTCTATTTACCCAATGGGAAAGATACCGATTTATTTAATCCCGAAAAATTTAATCCTCAAAAGAGTCGAGACAAATATGGCTTATCTAACTATCGTATTTTAATGTTTCCGGGGACAGCACGACCCCATAAAGGAATTGAAGATGTGATTGAAGCCTTAAATTTGCTTAATTGGCCAGATTTACGCCTTGTTTTAGTCGGTGGTAGAAATATTGGCGATCGCTATCTCGATCAGTTACTAGAAAAGGGTCAACCATGGATCATTAAACTCCCTTCTGTCCCGCTTGATCAAATGCCTGAAGTCGTCTCTGCTGCCCATATTATCACCATTCCTCAACGACAAACCCTCACCGCTTCCGCCCAATGTCCCATTAAATTAAGCGATGGAATGGCCATGGCTAAACCTATTATTGCGACTAATGTGGGAGAAATTCCCAATGTTTTAGGTAATACAGGATATTTAGTGGAATCTTCTTCTCCTCAGCAAATCGCTGACCAAATAGAGGCTATTTTTCATGATTATGATCAGGGGTTAGCCTTGGGACAACAAGCCAGAGAAAGATGTATTAAATATTATAGTCTTACAGCCATGGCAACAGCCCTAGAAAAAGCGATCGCTCCCTTCTTATAGTACAAAGATTTATTAAGATTTCGCCATCAATTTACCAAGAGACTATTCAGAAGTAGGAAATAGTAGATAGCATAGAGTCAGGGACACAGTGTTTCCATCAATCTCTTCCCACTTTATATACAGGACTTTCCGTGATTCCAGTGGCTCAAGCACTTTCTCAACATTGTCAACCCCTCTATATTTCTACTCAGGTAGAGAGAATGGCTTTGTCTCACTCTTTAGAAGAACATCTGTATAGCTTAGATAGTCTGATTCAGCACTTGATCAATTGTTCCCAATGGGTGATTTTGCAGACCAGCGAAAGAAAGATAGGGAACTGTTCCCCTTTATCTCCGTCAAAAAACATCTTATTCCTGCAATTGTGTCAGGAAATTAAGCAATTCTATGGTAAACTTGCCCAAGCTCCTACTCCTATAACTTTTGATCTTGAGAAAAGTCAGTTATCAAGTTCTTTGCAAAACCACCTCAAAGCGTCTCAGGTAAAAGCGTTAACCTTATTTCCCCTTATTGATGATCAAGGATCTTTAGGAATACTCTGCATTGGCTATCCCTATACTGCTGCTAGTGTAGAAGAGAATAAACTCTGTTTGTTACAAGCGATCGCCCATCAAGCCACCTTAATTTTAAGACATAGTCTGCAAGAAAAACAGTTAAAAGAAGATAAAGCCAGAGAAACCCTTTTAAGAACCTTATTTAAGATTTTTAACCAAGAAATTCCTTCCCCTTGTTATTGGCAGTCAATACTGGGTGCGATTGGTGAGTATTTCGACGTTGAACAGGTGATTTTGCTGCGTTTTCAGGAAGAGAAAGTAATTTTTGAGCATGAATGGCGATTAAATTCAGATATTTCTCCTTGGCAAGAGTTGAGTAAGGTAAAAGCCTCTTGTGACTTAAAAAGTTGTCAATATGCTAAACATTCCCTAGAAATTAAGCCCAAATCTTCATCTAAGTCCCAAGTTACCCTCAGTGTCTCCCTTAAAGTAAAAGATCACTGTTTTGGCCGTTTGATTCTCCAATCTCTCAAGGAAAATCGACGATTTACCTCAGATGAAATTTACTTTTTAGAGACGATTGGGGACGTTATCGCTATTTTTGGACTTTACTCCTCATCTCATCAGGAATTAGCGCAAATTAATCAAAAAAATCAAGCAAAAGGAGAGTTTTTATCCTATATGACCCATGAGTTGCGAACGCCGATTAGCGGAATTTTGGGATTCGCACGAATGCTTGATCGAGAATTATATGGCAATCTTAATGGGAAACAAAAGGAATATGTGGGAGGAATTGTGTTATCTGGGGAACATTTATTGTCCTTAGTCAATGATTTCCTCGACTTTTCCAAATTAGAAGCGCAAAAAGAAGAATTGGTCTGGGAAGCAATGGTGGTTGAGGAACTTTGTCAGTCAGTATTGGCGATCGTTCAAACCAAAGCTAATGAACAGGGATTAGACTTAATTTTGGACATAGAAGAAAGAATTGACATTTTTATGGCTGATCAGCGAAGAATAAAGCAAATTTTGCTCAATTTACTGTCTAATGCCATAAAATTTACCGAGAAAGGGTCAGTTACTTTGGAAGTTAAGCGCTCGCAGGATGCTCTTCTTTTTTCGGTTATTGACACAGGAATTGGCATTAAAGCAGCAGATACAGCGAAGTTATTTACGCCCTACGAACAGATTAAAAGCGCAGTGGGACAAAAACACAAGGGAACTGGGTTAGGACTGACCATTTCTCGACAATTGGCTCAATTACACGGTGGAGATTTAACGGTTACATCAGAAGAGGGGAAAGGAAGTTGTTTTACCCTAACCTTGCCACAAAAAATGGCTGATGGATAGGTTTCAGGTTTCGGGTTTCAGGTTTCAGGTGTTGGGTTTCGGCTTTTAGCTAAATAATAGGCCGTATAAGGAACTGAAAAGATTGATTTTAATTCTATAGCAAAGAAGGGAATGGTTAGGGACATAGAAAACCAACAAGCGTCCTTGTTTCACTGTTTCACTAACATTTTCCGACCGTTAACTATTCACTGCTAACTGTTCACTATTATAGGTGGCATAATAGACTTAAACTTTTAATCTGATTATTAAAACCTGTGTTCTATTCGCCAATGTTTAAAATTCTCAGTACTATTTCCCTGAACCGCAAAATACTACTCACCTCTATCCTAGTTTTTCCCGTCTTCTGGGGAAATGTAAGCACAAACCCTGTTTATGGACAGGATGTTGACATTAAAGTCGGGATTATACAACGTTTTGGCGACGAAGAAAGCGATATTCTTAAACTCAATAGTCTGCAAGGAGACACATTAACCCTACAATTTACTGATCATAAGGGAAGACCCCAACAATTGCAGACCTCAGCAGTGACCATCGAAATTGAACAAACTGCTTATCCTACGCCGATTTTAGACGAAAGAGTGGTGTTAAGCGACCATGCAACCTTTGAAACCGCCGAAGATAGCGCAAATCAGTGGAAAGAACGGGGAATTGCTGTAGAAGTTACCCAACCCGGACGCTGGCAAGTGTGGGCAAAGCGAGATGTCTATAAAACCCCCTTATTGCGTCGATTATTGCTACGAAGCCTCAAAGAGAAGGGTGTAACCATTCCTTATTTAGATTCTGAACTGGTTTCTTATAAAAATCAAGCTACTTTGACCATAGGAGACACTCGTTACACAACTGAAGTCTTAGAAATTCGTTCGGGAAAAAGTCGCATTAATGTGCAAGAAGATGAGAACAAAGCCCGTATTTTTGGTGGAAACTTAAGACTACAACCTAATTCTTATCGTACCTATACCTTGGTGAATAATGTTCCCCTTGAAACCTATTTGCGGGGGGTTGTTCCCCATGAAATCGGGGCATCTGCACCAGATAATGCAGCGAAAGCCCAAACAATTATAGCCCGTACCTATGCGTTACGCAATTTACGCCGTTTTCAAGCCGATAATTACGAACTCTGTGCGAATACTCATTGCCAAGTTTATTATGGCTTAAGTGATGTCAGTCCAAGAGCCGATAAAATGATTGCAGCGACCCGTGGTCTTGTCTTAACCTACAATAACGAGTTAGTGGATGCACTTTATTCTTCGACAACGGGGGGAGTGACCGCAAGATTTAGTGATGTGTGGAATGGAGAAGAACGTCCCTATCTAACGGCTATTATTGACTCTCCACAGTCAAATCTTTGGGATTTAGGGCAACAATCTCTCGCAGATGAACAAGCCTTTCGCCAATTTATTGCTTTAAATCAAGGATTTAATGAAACTGGGCGTAGAGTGTTTCGTTGGCGCAGAAAAAGCAGTCTTGAGGAGTTAAATGAGGATTTACAGACCTATTTAGAGCGCAAAAAACATCCCTTAGCGGATTTTACTACCATTAAGGGAATGAAAGTAACTGAGCGATCGCCGTCGGGTCGTGTCTTAGCTTTGACGGTTTGGACAGATAAAGGGGAATTAGTCCTGCGTAAAAATGAAGCGAGAAGTGCATTTGGTCCACCTCGCAGCACTCTTTTCTATCTTGAACCCATTTTGACCCCAAATCAGGAATTAAGCGGTTATATTTTTGTTGGCGGGGGGTTTGGCCACGGTGTCGGGTTAAGTCAATTTGGGTCTTATAATTTAGCGAATTTGGGGTGGAGTGCAGAGCGAATTCTCTCATTTTACTACCCCGGTACGCAAATTCAGCCCTTAAATGAGTCTATTGTCTTTTGGACGGAGTAATTAATGGGAATGGGTTGTTTAAATTTCCTCACAGTTTAAGATAGATACTTTTGTAATTTCATCATAAGCTAAACGAGTTTTTAAACGTCCTATTATTTCTGAGTCTTCCTGAGAATATCCTTGATTGATGGCTTGAGTCTGGAATCTATGAAAGAGTTTACCCATTTCAGTATCAAGTATTGAGTTGATTTGGGACGCATGAACTCTCAAAACATAGCAACATTCTCTGACATAAACCTTATCAGTTGTTGTTAAAAATACTGTCTCATTTTCGTTTGTCTTTAATACTTCTTGAGACTTAGCTGGCCAAACAACCGATAGTAATAAAGTGGTAGTAACAATTAGTCTTTTCATGGACTTCAAGAAAACACTTACCCGCTCAGTATGCCCATTTCTTTTTGTGAATTGATCATTCCTTCTATGTAGTGTTTCTCCTAGTTATGAAGTACAGAAGGCAGAAGGCAGACGGCAGGTGTTAAGATTTAGGGGTGTCCTTGCAATTTTGTGTTATACTCCCCCGTTAGATAAGTAAAAATTAATTGACTCCTATGCAAATCCGAAGAAGACCCCCCAATCCTTCTGTCAATGTTGAAAACTTACAATACAGGGTAAAAGTTCCTAATGCTGACCCTAATCATATATTAGAAGAAATTGTTTGGTATAAAGAAAAAGAAGTCAATAATTGGCGACAAAAGTTGCCCCTATTAGAGTTACAAAAGCAGGTTTTAACTGTTCCTCCTTCCCTTGACTTTTTAGCTGCTTTGACATCAGGAAAAACTGAACCTGCCTTAATTGCAGAAGTCAAGAAAGCAAGTCCTAGTAAGGGAATTATCCGAGAAGATTTTGATCCAGTCGCCATCGCAAAAACTTATGCGGCCAATGGTGCAAGTTGTTTGTCTGTTTTAACCGATGAAAAGTTTTTCCAAGGCAGTTTTACCAATTTAGAATTAGTAAGAGAAACAGTTGAGATTCCCTTACTATGTAAGGAGTTTATTATTTATCCTTACCAACTCTATTTAGCGCGGTGTAAAGGGGCTGATGCTGTTTTGTTAATTGCTGCTATTTTAAGCGATCGTGACTTACAATATTTTATTAAAATTACCCAAAAGTTAGGCTTAACTCCTCTCATTGAAGTCCATACGCTTGCTGAACTAGATCGGGTACTTAGTCTTGAAGGTGTTAGTTTAATCGGTATTAATAACCGCAATTTAGAGAATTTTACCGTTGATCTCAACACAACTTGTCAGTTATTAGAAGCGAGAGGTGAGCAAATTCGTCAAAGAAATATTGTAGTGATCAGTGAATCAGGTATTCATACAGCCGAAGATTTGCAAATTGTACAGCAAGCCGGAGCAAATGGGGTATTAATTGGGGAATCTTTGGTCAAACAGCCCGATCCCGGCCAAGCTATTCGGAATTTATTTAGGCTTACCTGATTGTTATTAAAGTCCCACCTGTCTTACTTTAGGCTTCTTGCAGAATTCAAGGCAAAATGTTAAAGAAGTTAATGGATTGAGGGACGTTTCCCCCAATCCATTTAGTCAAGATAGTCTTTAAATGAAGATGACTTATAGGGAGAAGAAACTTTATTCCTCTCTTTTATCAAACCTATTGTCTAATTTTGCGGGCAGCTGAACCTATCATTAAACCACCTAACGTGATCAAACCGACAAGGTTGCTTGATTCAGGTACTGATGGTGATGGGTGAGATTCGAGGAGTGAAATCTCAATTAGAGCAGAGTTTGTAACTACTCGGTTTGGTAGATTAGTCAAACCCACTGAGCCCAATGTGTCACTTTCAGAACGGTCAAAATCTAATGCAAAAGAGCTATCGGTCACAGCAGGAGAAGAGTTGGAACGACCGAAGGACACGAAGTCTATTCTTGTTACTACTCCATCTACCACATCAAATGTATTTGAAAAAGGATTTCCTACATATTCACCTAATCCAAATCCTACAGTTGTTGTAGTCAAAGTTACACTTGTTGCTGATTGACCTACTCCATTTTCTGACAATCCTCCAACTAATCCAGTACCACGAATACTACCATTATTGGACACTCTAAAACTGAACTGGAATGTCGCAGCATTGGCTTGCAAATTAGCACTAGTCGCCATAAAAGCGATCGCGCCTAAAACTAAACGAGTTTTTAGAAACAGTGTGACATTTTTCATAAAATAATGTTACTTTTTCAAAGAGTTAAAACTCACCGTTCGCTTATTTCTTCAACCCATAGTTCTATAAATCATCTCAAATGCAGTCGGGCTAATGGATTGAGGGATTGAAGTAAAAAAATAGTTAATACGAAACCACTGATTATTGTTGAGGAATTTATTAGGGTTTGAGAGAGTAAATTGGCGATCGCCAATTTACTCTATTTTGCTTACTTAACTCCCTGAAACCCATACGGGATAAGAGATACAACCAATAAGCGAAAAACGCTTCCTAAAATTTAAGCGAACGGTGAGTTAAAAGGTTCGAGACATTATAGTCTATTTTTATTGTTTTACGTGGAAAAAGATCCGGATTAAGAGTGAACTTAATAGCGGGTCTTTATAATTATGCTAAAACTGGGTTTTATAAGTCGGACTTGGTATTACTTGCTTCCCACTTGAGACAGTTGTTCTTGGAGTGTTGGGTCATAAATCCGTCGATAGTTCCAATAATTACCAAAAACCGATTCCACATACCCCTTAGTTTCCCGAAAAGGGATTTTTTCCACAAAAACATCAGGATCTTTCGTTTGGAAACGGCGCATCCATTTTGAGACATTCCCCGGTCCCGCATTGTAACTCGCCACCGCCAACATAGAATTATTGCTATATTCTCGATGGGTATAGTCCAAATACCATGTCCCCATCTTGATATTATCTTCAGGATCGGTCAAAGAATAGTCTTTTAAGCCAATTTGAGGAGCAATCCACGCCCCCGTAGCTGGCATCACCTGCATTAGCCCTAATGCGCCCACAGGAGAGCGAATTTCCTTCTCAAAACGAGACTCTTGACGCATTAAAGCCGCCACTAACAAGGGGTCAAGTTGACGCTGTTGCGCCCATTCCATGGTAAGGTCTGCATAAGGAAACGGGAATAAAGCGTGCCAATAATCAGGCATTTGGCGTAAAGCTTGCCATTGTTGCTGATTTTCGTCATCTTCTTTTCTATGTAAGAACCAGACTAAGTTAATTCCTTCGAGATAATGACCTTGTTTTAACTTATAAATCGCTTGGGTAAACTGATCATTAACACTTAACTCATCTTGTTGACCCGTTTCGGCTTGAAAAAGCGTATAAGCATCCTGATATTGCCCTAAACGATATAATTCTTGAAATGCATCCGAACCGCCCACAGGGGTTAAACTTTCTTTGGGTAACTCAATATTCGGTTCACCAAATCTTGCTGTGCCAAAATCGCCCACATCCCAGCCTAACATAACGGCTGACCGCCATGCGTAATAAGATTCGGGATATTTGGCTAAAACATGGCGAAATGCTTCGGTTGCTTCCTTTTCTTGTCCCAATTGTCTTGCCCATTTACCCACCCAAAAGGCGGCTTTCGGTGCAATAGAACTGTCCACGTTATTAATAGTAATCGGTTGCGCCCACTGCCATGCTTTAACCCCATTGCCAGCATCCGCATAAACCTTCGCCATTTTCCAGCGATATTCGGCACTCGCATCAGACTTAGGATATTTTTCTAGGAGCGTTTTCTTTAATTCATTGGCTTCGCTGCGATTTCCTTGTTTTTCGAGAATTTCTATCTTTTCTAACAGGGCATCGGGGGCTTGTTCAGGAAACTGTTTAATGATTTGATCGAGGGAAGATAGGGCTTGAGATGAACTACCACGGTTTAAATATAAAGAAGCGAGTCGTTTTAAAGCTGTTGCGGTTTCTGGGGCTTCAGGAAAGGCTTTAATTAGAGCTTGATAGGCAGGAATAGATGCTTTTGCTTGATCACTCACCTGTAAGCTTCTTGCCCCTCGATAACGATTTTGGGGCGTTGCGGGGGTTTTCGGGTAAATATTCGCTGCTTTTTTGTATAAGTTCGTTTTCCAATAGCCGTCTGCAATGATTTGCCAATCTTCAGGAGTTAATTGCTCGGCATATTCTTTGACTAATTGGTCTCTTATTTGATTCGTTCGGGGAAGATTCTGCTCATAAGTCGCTAAGAACAGTAATAATTCTAAATTCTTCGGATCTTCTTTTAATCTTTCCCTTACTAAATCGTGAGTACGGGGATGGTTAGGAAAGTCCTTGATGGCTTGATCGCCATATTGAGGCTCAGTTTGCCCTAATTTGTATAAAGCTTCAGCCACAACGGGACTATCAGGATAGGTTTCGACTAAGGTTTGCCACGTTTTAGCCGCTTTTGTCGGTTCATTGGTTAGTTCGTAGCCTCTTCCCTGTTTTAGCAAGATATAAGGGGCAAGAACTGGATATTCTCTTTCTAAGCCTTCTAATTGTCTTAACGCCGGCCCGCCTTCGTATTCTTGCAATAAATCAGCCGCCAGCAGATAACGGGCCCGACTTCTATCTAGGGAAAGATTATTTAAGAGTGCAAGGGTGGTTAACTGTTCTCTGCGTTCTTTAACGGGAGTGGTCACCAGTGGTAAGACTTGAGACGTTTCTTTTGCCTGTTCTTGCAATAATTTGTCAATTTTGTGGCGATTATGGTCTTCTAGCCAGTTTAACAGTTGAGGAGAAGCGATCGCTAATCCCAACAGACTGACAATAAGGAGACTTGAACCAATAATGAAGGAGGGTTGTTTTGGAAGGTTTTTTAGCATGAAAAATCGCCTAGTAAGGAGTAAAAGGGTAAAAGCTCAGAAGTCATAGGAGCGAGTTGATAACCTTGCCTATACAGAAGTTCAGGCACTAGATCAATTAAACGATTATTCCCTGTGTCCTGTTCCTGTCATCCCTTTGGTTAAAGAACAGCAAGAATATCAAAATCCTATCACCTATAGTGCTACGCACAATTAAAAATTAAAAAGAGGTGCTTTTACTGGATTTATTGATTTTTATTTTGGGATAAAAATTCTCCCTATACCAAATCCAGTTAACCAAACCCAGTTATCGAATTGCTCTCTCCCAACTCCCAACTCCCAACTCCCTTCTCCCCAAAACTTCTAATTCCCCGCACTAACCAGTTGACGGTTCATCTCTTCGGTTATACTATCTTCGTTCCCATTCTCTAGAATAGGCGTAATTTGCACAGCACAAGCTTTTAACTCTGGTTCAAGGGAAATCGGACAAGCTTCTGAATGGGTAAGACAATTGGCTTCTGCATCATTTGCCCAAAGTGCGCCCCAGTGCATGGGTGCAAAAACCGTTCCGGGAGCGATCGCAGGGGTAATCACCACTGGTAATTTAATTTTTCCCCGTCGGGACTCAATTTCTACCCAATTTCCTGTTTCTAATCCCATTTTATCCCCATCATCGGGATGAATTTCTAAGAAGGGGTTAGGGTGCATCTTTTTAATCTTAGCAATTCGCCCTGTACGAGTTTGGGTGTGCCAATGACCATAAAGACGACCAATGGTTAAAACAAAAGGATAATTCTGATCAACGGGTTCAGCAAGTCCCTTACTATGAAATGTGACAAAATTTGCTCTTCCATCCGAGGTACAGAATTTCAAATCCTCGTATAACCGTTTTCCTTTGAGTGTCTGGGGATGTTTAGACAATAATCGGCTTAAAATTCCCTTATCCTCTACTTCTTCTTTTGATTCTTGTAAATCCGTCTCAGGACAAGGCCATTGAATGGGTCCTTCTTGCTGTAAACGTCGATAACTGAGTCCTGTCATATCACAGAGACGATGACGGGTAAATTGGATAAATTCTCGGTGAACTTCCTCAGAATTAGCAAAATTAAACTGTTTTTCAAAGCCTAACCGTCTTCCGACTTCGGCAAAAATTTCCCAGTCTGCTTTGGCTTTTCCCTGTCGAGGTCGAAATTTGGGACAAAGGGTTACTACTCGTTCGGAGTTGGTCATTGTTCCTGTTTTTTCGCTCCATTGGGCAGCAGGAAGCAATAAATGAGCATAAGCTGCTGTTTCCGTTGGGTAATAACTATCTTGATACACAGTGAAGGGAGATTTTAATAAGGCTGCTTGTGTTCGTTTTAGATTGGGCATACTGACCGCAGGGTTAGTTGCAGCAATCCACAGTAACCCCACATCCCCCGTTTCTAAGGCCGTAATCATACGCCATGCGTCCCTACCTGCATTGGGACTAATACTTCCGGCTGGAAGTCCCCATAATTTCTCAACTTCTGCCCGATGTTGCGGATTTTTAACGGCTCGATAGCCGGGTAAAATATGGGAAAGGCCACCCGCTTCTCTTCCCCCCATTGCATTCGGTTGTCCCGTCAAGGAGAAAGGTCCTGCCCCCGGTTTACCGATATTCGCCGTCATTAGGTGTAAATTGATGATTGTACATACTTTTGCTGTACCTTCTGAGGACTGATTCACTCCCATAGACCATAGAGACAGTACACGCTTTGATTCTGCCCAATATTTAGCACATTCTTCTAGTTGTTCGACAGAAATACCACAACGTTGTGCCACGGTTTCAGGATAATAATCTTGAACCGCCATGGCATAGTTTAAAAATCCCTGCGTATGTTGCTCTAGGAAAGGACGGTCAATTTTGTCCCATTTTAATAATAAGTGAGCGATTCCGTTGAGTAAATCTAGATCCGTTCCCGGTTTAATTGCTAAATGAAGATGGGCGGCGGCTGCGGTCTTGGTACGGCGAGGATCGACTACAATTAACTTAGCTTGCTTATTTTTCTTTAAATGTTGGTGTAAACGGTTAAAAACGATGGGATGACATTCAGCCGTATTTGTTCCAATGAGAAATGCACAATCGGTTAATTCTAAATCTTCATAACAACAAGGAGGGCCATCTGAACCAAAACTCTGTAAATAGCCTGCAACGGCAGAAGACATACATAAACGGGAGTTAGCATCAAAATTATTCGTTCCTAAGCAGCCTTTTAATAGTTTTTGAGCAATATAATAATCTTCTGTCTGAAATTGTCCCGAACCATACATACATATTCCATCTGATCCTTGGGTTTCTCGGACAAATTGAATTCGTTCCGTAATTTTTGTAAAGGCCTCTTCCCAACTAACACGGCGAAAGGAGTCTGTTAACGATTCTCGCAGCATTGGATATTTTAAGCGGTCTTTAAGCAAAGATTCAGCAACAGTTGCTCCTTTAACGCAAACTTTACCCAAACTAGAAGGATGATTGCGATCGCCCATTACTTTCCAAATCGGGTTTCCTTGACTATCTCGATGAGTAGCGCGGTTAGCACCTGCTGGTGGCGTAACTTCTAAACCACAACCAACACCACAATAGGGACAAAGGGTTTTTACTGAATCTGTCATAGAATTTTGGCAATTTCTGTTTGCGTTTTACGGTTATGATCTTGATGTTTCTTTAATTAAACTGTAGTTTTGAATACATTTTTTTAAATAATTCACTGTAGAAGTATAAATTTGATGCGGATTTTGCATTTGAGGACGGACACGGTGACGGAAATGATTATTTAAACTTACCAATTACCCAAATTATTTTAAAAGAGGAAATATTAAACCTCAATTAATTATTAACTGATAACGACAATTTAAAAATTTTATATATGCTAAACTAATGAGAATTTACAACCAAATTAAAATTATTAGGGGAAAAATTTGAGAAACTATGCTCCTGCGACTCAGCGCAACCGTCAACCTATCCTAGAAGTGTTACAGTCAACTTTACCTGCTACTGGCAACATTTTAGAAATTGCTAGTGGAACAGGAGAACACGCTGTTTTCTTTGCCCCTTTTTTCTCTTCTCGTCAATGGTTTCCCTCAGATGTTAACCCTATCTCTTGTCAAAGTATTGAAGCTTGGCGACAACATAGTTCTGTAGAAAATGTACAATCTTCTTGTATAATTAACGTTTTAAACCACCAGTGGTGGCAAGAGATTAATATTCCTAACTTAACCACAATAATTAATATCAATATGATTCATATATCTCCTTGGCAAGCCACAGTCGGCTTAATGGAAGGAGCGAGTTATTTACTTCCTCAAGATGGTATTTTATATCTCTATGGCCCTTATCAACAAGAGGGAAAACATACCGCACCGAGTAATGAATCTTTTGATCAATCTTTACAAGCACAAAACCCAGAATGGGGAGTGCGTCATTTGGAAGAAGTAATTGAACTTGCGGATAAAAATCAATTGCTTTGGCAACAAACAGTGAAAATGCCCGCTAATAATTTATCGGTTATTTTTAAAAAAAAGAGTAGATAATTCAATTAATAATCAGTAAAATGTCTCAGCCTTCGACTCAACTTGTGTTAATGGATCACGATGGTGCGATCGATGATTTTCTATCAGTCATGTTATTAATGACAATGGAAACGGTTCAACCTCTAGGAATTATTGTAACGCCTGCTGATTGTTATTTACACGCAGCCACCCGAGTGACTCGAAAAATTCTTGATTTAATGGGACGAGAAAATATTCCTGTGGTTAAAAGTAATGTTCGAGGAATTCATCCTTTTCCGCCAGAGTTTAGGAAAGATTGTTTAATTATTGATAATTTTCCTATTCTTAACAGTCAAAATAATTTAAAGACACCGTTACTTTCCCAGTCTGGTACAGATTTTATGGTTCAGACTTTAAAGAATTCTGTCGAACCAGTTACCCTAATGATTACGGGTCCCTTGACAACTTTAGCTACCGCACTTGATCTAGATCCAACCATTGAAACTAAAATTGAAAAAATCGTTTGGATGGGAGGTGCATTAAATGTGGCAGGAAATGTAGAAAAAGCCTTTGCTTTAGAGCAAAATGGAACAGCCGAATGGAATGTTTATTGGGATGCAATGGCTGCTAAACGAGTTTGGGAAACCAAAATTCCTATTATTTTATGTCCTTTAGATATCACAAATACAGTTCCTGTTACTCCTCAATTAATTCGTCAGTTAACCCAACAAAGACAATATCCTTTATCAGATTTAGCTGGATTATGTTACGCTTTAGCTATTCCTCAAAATTATTATTGTTGGGATTTGTTAGCCACAAGTTATCTTGCTCAACCTGATTTATTTACCTTGCGTGAAGTAACCACTGAAATTGTTACAACGGGGATGAGTGAAGGACAGACTAAAATTGTTTCCCAAGGACGTAAAATTCAAGCACTGGATAAAGTTAATCATCAAGAATTCTATAACTATATTCTACAACAATTTGCTCGTTAATTAATCAGTCAAAATCTTTTATTTAATTCTAAATTCTAAATTCTGATTGACGCTCAAATTGCTCTCTTTCTACCGCTTCAAATAAAGCTTGAAAATTATTCTCGCCAAACCCTTGAACTTGTCCCCTACGCTCAATGATTTCAAAAAAGAAAGTCGGTTTTTCAAAAATATGTTGTGTAAAAATCTGCATTAAAATTGAATTTAAGCTATTGACTCTCCAGTCTAAAAGAATTTGGTTTTCCTCTAGAAGTTGCCACTCTTTTTTAGTCAAATAAGGAACGCTTCCATTGCCATATCGCTGAGGGAATTGACGATAATAAGTGCTAGGAATGGATAAAAATTCAACCCCTTTTTCTCTCATTGTCTGAACAGTATTAAAAATATTATCACTGCAAAGTGCAATATGTTGAATTCCTGCACCTCGATTCGTCTCTAAAAATTCTTGAATTTGCGAATTCAATGAGGTAGGTTTATTAATGTTAAACTTTATATTCTTATCAGCATCAATCAATGCAACACTATACAAGCTAGAGCTATTGGTTTTAATCTCAAATGTTTGTTGAGTTTGCCAGTTGAATAACTTTTGATACCACAGAACCGCAGATTTAAAATTATTACTATCAATATTTAAAACAATATGATCAATTCCTACAATATTGAAACTAGGTTGATATTGATACCCTAAAAATTGCTCTATATAATCTTCTTGAATAATGGTATGAGTTAATGATCCCCATGCTTGTATTTTTAATTTTTTAATATCTTTTCCATTAGGTGAATCAACTTCTAAAATATTCACCTTAAGCGATTGAAGATGCCTTAAAAATGAATTTATATTCTTGACTTTAAACCCTATATCTGCTACGCCAGAGGGATGCTTTTTTAAATAATCTGCGACAGAACTTGCTGAATCTAAAGGCGCAGAAATGAAAAATAAAACTTCATTTATTCCCATTAAGGATGTAACTGTATTCTGCTTTACCCATCGCCTCAACTCTATCATTCCTATTTGGTTTTTCAACCAATTTCGGAGCATCGTAATATCTTCCACATAAAAGTGAATGTGATTAATCTTCATTAGTCTGCTTTACACAAGTTCTTGTCCTAATTAAGATTAACTCAAAATTAATTAATTATCCATTATCCATTAATAAACTCTCTCTATAAATCAAGATCCAGATCATCTTCTGTATGAGTTACAACGGGTAAAGTATATAAAGGAACAGTAAATGTTACCGTTGATCCTAACCCTTCTCCCATGCTAAAAAATTCCACATTTCCCCCCATTGCTTGGACTAATTTATGGGAGATTGCTAACCCTAAACCAGTGCCACCATGAGCTTTTGTATGAGATCCATCGATTTGCACAAATTTTTCAAATAATTTAGCTTGTTCTTCCAAAGAGACCCCAATTCCTGTATCCGCCACACTCACTTTAACAAATCCGGGAAAAGATTGACCTTGCCATTTGATCGCTTTTTTCACTAATTCTGCATTGACTACAATTCCCCCTTCTTGGGTAAATTTAATCGCATTTCCGACTAAATTGAGCATAACTTGCAAAAGTCGCTTATAATTACCATATAAGGTAATAGGTGTTAGCGCAGACGGGGTTTTAATCTTAAAATAAAGGTTTTTTTGCTTCGCTTGAGGGCGAGTAAAATTGTCAACCGCCTTGAATAAGTCTGATAATTCGACGGGATCTAGGGTTAAGTCCATTTTTCCTGCCTCAATCTTAGCAATATCTAAGATATCATTGATTATATCAAGGAGATGAAGGGCAGATTGATAAGCTTCTCTGATAAAGCCCATTTGTTCTTCTGCATCATCCGCCATTCCGTCTAAAATTAGCTTTAAAAAGCCAATAATCCCGTTTAAGGGGGTTCTCAACTCATGGGTCGTACTGGCGAGAAATTCACTTTTGAGACGGGAAGCTTCGGCTGCGGCTTTAGAAGTACGCTGTAGTTCATCATAAAGGGTAGCGTGGGCGATCGCAGTTCCCACTTGATCGGCTAATTCTAGGACTAATTCTAGCTCACCTTGAGTCCAAGTTCGATGGCGATCGCATTGTTGCAAACAAATTAAACCATTACGTTTATCTTTATAAAAAGTAGGAACTAACAATATAGATTGAATTTGGAACGGATTACTGGGCAATTGTTCAATAATCACGGGTTCTCTTTCGTTTATTCCTTTTTGCCAATAGGGTTCACCCAAGGGATCAAGATGATAATCCACTACTGATGGATAGGGTGACTGACAATATTCAGCTTTTAGTTCTAAAACTTGACCACCTCTCGCAGCCACCATCAGACAGCGACTTAATTTTAATGCTTTTCCGATACTTTCGGCTGTATGTTGCCAAATCGTTTCTAAATTAAGCGTTTTTCTAATTTTCTGGGCAACTTGGGTTAAAACCCGTTGATAGGGATCAGGTGAAACAGGTAAGGCCCTATCCGTGGTTGAAGGAATCTCTTTGTCACTCAATAAATGACCCATCCCTAGAACTGTTTTCGGATCACCTTGGGTGGGAAGAATGGGACTAATAACTAATTCAAAGCAAAAAGACTGATTTTTGTAACTAAAATGACAGTAACAGGCTTCAGGAATACGAAGCTCTAAAATACGCTGTAATCTTTCTTGATAGGCTTCATAGGGCATGGGGGTAAAGCCATCAATGGCCAAATGATACTGAATCTCTGTTGGTTGAATCCCATAATCTTGCGCTAAATCCCACATAAACTCAAGATATCTTCCCTCTTTGTCCTGAATAAACATTAATTCTGCCCCTAAACTACGAGATTGGGACTGAGAAATTTGTTGTGCTATCGAAGTTTTTAAACTTACCATAATAATTAACGGAAGGCTATGGGAATTTAGAGAATCAAGCGGGTTTAAAGGTGCAGACTCGATAATTTTAGGATGCCCAAAATTCTCTTTTCTTTATCAAAAATTTACAATTGAAGAAGTTAGGTTTTGGGTTTTAGGTTTGTCTAAAATAACTTTGTCACTGATAACCGATAACTGATCACTGTTTATATACTCTACCTTTCCATGCGCCCCCTTCTCCTCGCCAATGTCGTAATGCAGAATCAATGGTCATTAAATTATAGAGAAAAGCGATCGCAGGTAAAGTAATGCCCCATAGAGGAGATAATTGATACAATTTTAAGGTGGGAAAATAAGCAAGGGTCATTAATAACCAAATTAATAAGCTTAAACCTAACATCAAAATATTTCCTAATATTAATCCTAAAATTGTACCAATGGGGGCTAATAAATAAATAATAATCATCCCTAATACTGTGCCTATTAATAACCAAGGTGAATAAGATAATTGAGTATAAGCGGTTCTTGCTACCATATTCCAAATCGTTTCAAGAGTATCGTAAGGGCGTAAACTGGTGACTTTTTCGGTTAAGCCTAACCATATTCCACCAGAATTGGGTTCAAGGGTGGATTTAACTCGATAGGCTAAGGAACAATCATCAATTAAGGCATTTTTAACCGATTCAATGCCACCAATACGGGTTAACGCTTCCCGACGAATGAGAATACAGCCACCCGCAGCCCCGGCCAGTTTGCGATCAGGATTATTAATAGTGGGAAAAGGATAGAGTTTTTGGAAGAAAAAGACAAAAGACGGGATTAAAAACTTCTCCCACCCACTATCACAGCGTAATTTCACCATTAAAGAAGTTAATTCTAAATTTTCCTTCTCAGATTTTGTGACTAATTCTTGTAAATTGGTGTCATGATGGCAGATATCTGCGTCGGTGAAGAGAATATATTTAGGAGAATCTTCGAGTTGCTGTGCTGCTTCAATTCCCTGTTTCATCGCCCATAATTTGCCTGTCCAGCCTTTTTCTAAGGGTTTTCCTTGTATAACATTTAATCGAGCCGATTTATCTAATTTATGAGCAATTTCTTGGGCTACTTTACCTGTTTGATCGGTACTTTGATCATCAACTAAAACGATGGAAAATTGACCCCCATAGTTTTGCAGAAGGAGAGATTTTAAGGAAACTGGCAAGACATCTGCCTCATTACGAGCAGGAATAACAGCGCAAACAGTAGGATAACTGGTTAAATGATTGCTTAAGTCATCAATACGCTGATTTGATAGCCAAAACCTCCCTCTAAATCCTAATAAGTAAAGCCAGATTAACAGGGAAAGGCCAAGAAATCCCACAAAAATATCCATCATAGTTGTTTAATTATCAAAAATAGATCAATGATCGATTATGTCTAAAAAAAGATGAGGACACAAGCCTTCAACTTTAGACATAGGTAAATTAAATTTGAATTCTTCATTATTTGTTTATATTTTAAGGGATTCAGATTGAACATGAAACTTTCATATGATGTTCAGTTACACTGATTACGAAAGGTTAATCGATAAATCAGTTGACATTGATTATTTTACAAAAAATGATTATCATTATCATTGTATCGTTCCAGTTCCCTTTTCCATTAAGTAAAACAAATGATTTATCTGCGATCAAGCTTGTTAACCCTACTGGTTAGTCTGAACCTGCTAATGGGTTGTGGTCCTAGTCCAACAGAGTCAAGCAATGAGACTCAGACGACAACTCCTCCAACGGAGGATGAAACCTTAGATATTACTGTTAGTATTGCGCCCCAAGAATATCTGGTTGAAAAAATTGGGGGTGATCTTGTTGATGTTAACGTAATGGTAGAACCCGGAAGTGAACCCCATGGTTATGAACCCAAACCGCAACAATTAAAAGCCTTAAGTGAAGCAGAAGCTTATGTGAGTGTTGGAGTAGAATTTGAACAAGCTTGGCTGGATAAATTTAAAGGTGCTAATCCTAACATGATGGTTATTGATTCTGCACAAGGAATTGAAAAAATCGAAATGGCTGAACATCATCATCATCATCACGGCCACGAAGAAGAAAAAGCCCATGATCATGACCATGATCACGATCATGACCATGAAGAGGAAAAAGACATTAAAGCTGACAGTAACCATGCAGAAGAAACCCTTGACCCTCATATTTGGTTATCTCCTGAACTGGTAAAAGTTCAAGCCCAAAATATTTATCAAGGATTGGTAAAACTTGATCCTGAAAATGAAGCAGACTATCAAGCTAACCTACAGAACTTTATCACAGAAGTCGATCAACTAGATCAACAAATTCGTCAAAATTTAGACGGGATTCAAAACCGTAAATTTATTGTTTTTCATCCTTCTTGGGGATATTTTGCCCGTGATTATAACTTAGAGCAAATTCCGATGGAAGTGGGGGGACAAGAACCCAGTGCTGCTGAATTAGGAGAACTGGTTAAAGAAGCCAAAGAAGAAGAAATTAAAGTGATTTTCGCTCAATATGAATTTAGTTCTAAACAAGCGGAAACCCTAGCTAAAGAAATCAATGGAGAAGTCATCTTTATTGATCCCTTAGATTCTAATTGGTCAGAAAATTTATTGAATGTTTCTAATACTTTTGCAGAAGTTCTTAAGTGAAGTCTGAGAAGTTCAGGAGTTCAGAAAAATTAGAATAATCATCAAATAACCTGAAACCTAACACCTGAAACCTAGCACCTGAAACCTAACACCTAAAACCTGAAACCTCACACCTAATATATGACTGAACTAATCACACTGTGTAATGTTTGGGCAGGCTATAACAAAATGCCTGTTTTAGAAGATATTAATCTAGTGATAAACCCACAAGATTTTATTGGTTTAATTGGTCCCAATGGCGGTGGAAAAACCACCTTACTGAAAGTATTATTAGGACTGATTTCTCCCATCAAAGGGGAGATTAAAATCTTAGGTTATCCTGTCGCTAAAGGAAAACGTTACTTAGGGTATGTTCCCCAATTATTAGAGTTTGATCGGGCCTTTCCTATTCGGGTGAAAGATGTGGTCAGAATGGGACGATTAGGCAAACGCCGCCTCTTGCAACGCTATAATGATAAAGATGAAATAGTAGTGAGAAATAGCCTCGAAAAAGTAGAAATGTGGGAATTATGCGATCGCCCTATTAGTGAGTTATCAGGAGGGGAACGTCAACGGGTTTATATTGCTCGTGCGTTAGCGTCTGAACCCCAACTTTTACTGTTAGATGAACCCACAGCAAATGTTGATACCAAAGGACAAAATAGCATTTATGAGTTGTTAAAAGAATTGAATCAATCCATGGCTATTATTATGATTTCCCATGACTTAGGTGCGGTGGCTAGTTATGTCAAAACGGTGGGATGTTTAAACCGCCGTTTATGGTATCATAACGATAAAATTCTTACCCCAGAAATGGTTGAGCAAACCTATAATTGTCCCGTTGATTTAATTGCTCACGGTGTTCCCCATCGGGTTTTTAATCCCCATTCTTAGTATAATTATTCCCATGATTAATTCTATCCTTGAAGCCTTACAATTTGGTTTTATGCGCAATGCACTGATGGCGGGTGTGTTGGTAAGTATCGCTTGTGGCATGATTGGAACTTATGTCGTGGTTAACCGTAAAGTTTTTATCAGTGGAGGAATTTCTCATGCAGCTTATGGTGGTATTGGTTTAGGCTATTTTTTTAAAATAAATCCTGTTTTGGGAGCAATTGGGTTTGCTTTAATTGCAGCCTTAGCAATGGGGTTAGTTGAGCGAAAAACTAAGCAGCGTAGTGATACTATTATTGGGGTAATGTGGGCAATGGGGATGGCAATTGGCATTATGTTAATTGATTTAACTGAGGGGTATAAAGCAGGATTAGATAGTTATTTATTTGGCAGTATTTTAACTGTTCCTCAGCAAGATTTAATAATTATGTTGTTGTTAGATACAATTATTGCTGTTATGGTGACACTTCTTTATAAGGAATTACTCGCTATTTCCTTTGACTCTGTTTATGCTTCAACTCGCAATGTTCCTGTAGATAGTTTATATTCGATGTTAGTGCTTGCGATTGCTTTAACCGTAGTCATGGTGATGCAAGTTGTGGGAATAATTATGGTTATTGCATTATTAACTATTCCGGCTGCTATAGCAGGACAATGGAGCAAAGATATTAAGCAGATGATGATAGTTTCCAGTGCTTTAGGGATTATTTTTACAAATATTGGTTTGTGGTTATCCTACTTTTTTGATCTCACGTCGGGTGCAACCATTATTTTAGTCGCAGGAGTCACTTATTTAATCAGTTTAGGGGTTAAACAAAAATAGATTGTAACTGTCGAGGTAGGGAAATAAGATAAAAAGTTTGACGGCTTGTCTTTTGACAAATAAATGAACTTTCTACTAAGATCGGTTAGCAATGATGTTCGGTTCTCATGGAGATCAGCCATTAGAGGTAACGGGGAAAGTATGGTGTAAATCCGTCGCTGTCCCGCAACTGTGATGAGAAATGTCCGTTTCTCTAAGTCAGAATGCCCGCCGATTAAATTGTCCACGTTAGTTATTATCTGCGAGGTACAGATTGTGGTAAATACATTTAACTTAGGGAAATGCTTTTGGGATTCTCCCCATTGGATTCTTCAACGTCTCGATTGCTACCGTTTCAGATACAGTTGCTTCGAGTTCCTCCTCCAATAAAGATGGCATAATTGACCGATTTAACTAGAAAAATCAAAGAAATAATCTTAGATGTGAGACGTAACTCCTCTTTTTGCTTATCTTCATGGAAATCTGCCAAAAATGCAGTTTCTCAGGGGAAATATTGGCAATTTAGCCTTATTTTCTTGGGTTGTATCAGTAGCTTGATTTATCCCCATGTCCCTTTAGTCGCTTTTTCGGTAGTAGCAGGGAACACCTTGACTCGTAAGAAAGCTTTAATCTCTGTCATGGCGATATGGCTGGCTAATCAACTCTATGGCTTTATTATTCGCCAATATCCTCAAACATGGGAAGCTTTTACATGGGGGATAGTGATGGGAGTTGGAACTGTATGCGTCACTGGTTTAGCCACTCTTAGACCAACATTTTGTAATCGCTTCTGGGGATATTGTCTCTGGTTGATTTTCAGTCTCATTGCTGGCTCTATTCTGTATCAAGGGGCAATTGTGATGATTGCTTGGTTAATGGGGGGTCAAGGTCTAATTTATTCTATCTTATGGCGCATTTTTCTCAAAAATGCACTTTGGGCTTTAGGACTATCCTTGATTCATGGTTGCGTTTTGGTTGCAATGATGAAATCGTCCTCAAGGTAATTGTCTGGGGTTAAGTTCCTATATCTAAGCTGAAATAAGCATCTTTTTCTCTGATTTTCTAGTTATCAATCTAATCTAATTAATTTGCCTTATCTTTTTCCCTTTAACTGACTTGTTCAACAAGTGAGACAGGATTCTTATGTCCTCATTATTGTCCCTCAACAAAGCGTCTAAAAATTTTGGAGAAAAAGCAATGAAAGTCTTTAATCTGTTCCGCAAAATTAGCTTAACTTTAGTCACCTTAAATTTAGCCCTTTCACCTAGTCAAGTCATTGCTCAACCTGCTCCACCTTTTTCTGGTCCAACCAATGACCCCGGTAAAATAGACTCAGGAATTCCCGGATTTGTGGGAACTGATGGCTTAGGTATCGTTTCATCTAATAATATTGTCAATCCGATTTTTCAAGGATGGGCAACAGGATTTACTAATTATTTACCTGCGCCTGATGTTTTACCTGAATGGCAAAACCCAGAAAGAACATTAGGAGAAGTGACAGGAACGTTCGATGGAATTGCTTCTTTAGGAGAATTAACAGAGCAACAAATCATAGATGAAGTATCACCAGGGCAAATTACCTTAACCTTTGATGCGGCTATTATTGATGATGATGGCGCAGATTTTGTTGTTTTTGAAAACGGTTTTGGCTTCGCTGATACGGAAAATCTATTGTTTGCAGAATTAGCTTATGTAGAAGTTTCTACCGATGGGATAGATTTTGTTCGCTTTCCTAGTATTTCTTTAACGCCCAATCCTCTTGGGTTTCAAGGACAAGTTGATGCCACAGAGGTTTATAATTTGGCCGGAAAGCACATTAATAATATCGTTATTTTTCCAGATGATTCTGTTGTGCAGACTTCTTGGGGAACGCCCTTTGATTTAAGCGTTTTAACGGATCTTCCTTTGGTTCAATCTGGCGTTGTTAATCTCAATCAAATTAACTTTGTTCGCATTGTTGATATTCCGGGTGATGGTACATTTTTAGATTCAGAAGATAACCCCATTTATGACCCTTGGCAAACTCCTATTCCGGGATCTGGTGGTTTTGATTTAGAGGCCGTTGGCGTAATTAATGCTCAATCTGTTCCCGAACCAACTTCTCTATTTAGTCTTCTTTTCTCTGGACTTTTAGGATTAAGTTTGTCAAAGCGAAATCGAAAATAAAAGGACATTTCATTGGGGGTCATATTTTGAAAGTAATCGATAGTGCTAATTTCTCTGTCATCACTGTTGCTGCGACTTCCTTGGCTGCGGTATTTACTTCCACTACAGGGGGAAATGTTACCTTCGCTGATGCTCAATTTGGTCGTGGTAACGAATTTCTCTTTTTAGGTGGATTTGGAGTATATATCCCTGAAATAATTGATTTTAGTGATTTTAATCCCAATTGGCGCAACTTCACTGAGCAAACCACTTTCAATACTGCGGATACGGCTACGACTCCTGAATCAAGTAGTGTGTTAGCTTTATTAGGGTTAGGTTTAGGCGTTTTGGCGACTAAAGTTAAAAAACAAGCTTAATTTATCTCCCCTGATAAAAGTGGGGAACTTTTCAATTAAATTGGTGTGTAGGGGTTAACATTGATTAACCCTTTTTTGATCAGGATTTGCAGGATTTAAGGATTTTCAGGATTATTGTTTGATATAATTTGCGTAGTCCCAAACAATAGGTTAGAAAACCAATGACTAAATTACTTAAAGCAACTTTTGAGCAAATTTCACAACTTCCTGAAGAACAGCAAAACACCTTGGCTATTTACCTACAGAAACATCTCGCTGAATGTTTACAAGAAGCTGAAAAAGAAAAACGAATTGAAAAGGGAATTTATACGATTGATGACTTAAACGAAGAAACAAAACAAGCCATTCAAAATATAGAAGAACATAAGAATTTGACGATTTGCCAAAATGAAGACGAACTCTACCAAGAGCTAGGAATATAATGTTAACACCTATTTTTGAAAATCGCTTTAAAAAAGATGTTAAACGGTTAAAAAAACGGGGTAAAAATATGGAAAAACTTAAAACTGTGATTGATACATTACTCAAAAATAAATCGTTAGCCCCTAAGTACAAAGATCATAGTTTGACAGGAAACTGGAACGGATACAGAGATTGTCATATAGAACCTGATTGGATTTTAATTTACAAAATATCAGAAAATAATCTGTTTCTGGTGCGTACAGGTTCACACTCTGATTTGTTTTAAAAAACGATAACTTTTGCTGATCACCATAAAGTCAGGAGATCCTTTTTTCCATTAACCCACTCTAGGATAATTCGTTCGATAATAAACTTTCTTAACTCGATGGATTAATTGAATCGTTTTTTGATAGACACTATCCTTCTCATTCGCATATTTTAACACTAAATTCAAATCAGCGATCGCTGCTGGTTGATTCCCCAAAC
>JBFRWB010000170.1:0-6428 GCA_051439375.1 Microcystaceae cyanobacterium | reverse complement strand
CTTTGCAGGGTACGAACGCTAATTCCTGTTATTTTGGAAATTTGGTTAATTCCACAGACTTGCTCTGGTAAACAAGCGATAATCGTTTGGGTCAACGCTGCTTTAATCTCTGTGTTAAGCTTAGTATTATCAGGTTCAATAATGTTAACTTTATTGGTCACAAAAGAGCAAGTTTTCCATAAAAGAGAATGAGGAAAAACAATAGCAGTAAAAGGATTATCAAAAATAATCGGTATATTGTTAAAAGCAGGATATTTTAATAAACTTTTTTGGGGACTCATTTGCAAATAAATTTGATTGGGTTTCCATTGATTCCCTATCATTGATTGGATAATTTTCATCATGAGTCTAACTGTATATAGCTCTGATGCTTCCTTCCCAATCGGTATAGACTTAACCCCTTGACGACAAAACCAAACAGATTCTTGGTCTATCTTTAACCAAAACTTAGCATCTGTACTGTGCCAACAAACATGATCTAAAAATTGATTTAATATTTCATATAATGTGTCTGACTGTGATAATATATTACCAATTGATCCTAATGTTTCAATCTTAGGATACTCTGCGGCTAAAATGCTGAAATGTTCTCCTTCTAATTGATTAGCTTTTTCTAGTAATAAATTAGCGACATATTCAGGAAAAAGCTGATTGGGAATTTCATGATAGTAAATAGGAATATGACATTTCCGAAGCAGTTTGTCGGACGGAGAACCAATACTCTCTAAGGTTTGAACAATCGGACTAATTTGGCTTAATCGAATTAAGGGAATATTTTTCATATTATTAAAAAACTTGTCTGACATCAAAAGATTACATAAAATCAATCTTTAACACCGACAAATCATCCTGAAAAGGTTCTGGTGTCGTTGCTGCTTGAATTAGGTAGATTAAAGTATCCAAATTTTGCTCAGGATCTTCTTGATATTCCTTGAGTAACTGAATTAAATTCTCTAACCCCAACAACTTACCATCAGAACGGGGGATTTCATATAAACCATCACTAAAAAGATAAAGTGAAGTGGGCAAACTCAGAGGATAAGTCTCTTCATAATAGTCATTGTCTTCAAACATTCCAATCGGAAAACCATGGGTTTTTAACTGTGTTGCGGTGAGTTGCTGATTCAAGTCATGGGAGAGTAAAATAGCTGGAGGATGACCCGCACTGGCATACCTAAGTTGGTACTTTTTCGGTTCGTAAACCCCATACCAAATGGTAAAATATTTATCATTACGATAATCAATTTGAAAGACTCGATTAAGTTCTTCTAAAACAGACGCAGGTTGATAGTAATTGACCTGAGAAAGACTTTGCGATCGCAATAAATTAATCACCGACAATGAAGGTAACGCCGATCTTAACCCATGTCCCGACACATCTAAAAGATAAAATATTAAGTGATCGTCATCTAACCAAAAATAGTCAAACCCATCGCCCCCTAACTGTCGAGAAGGAATAAATCGCCCTTCAATGGTAACCCTTTCTTCTAATAAAGGTTCGGGTAAAATAGACTGCACATATTCCCCTGCTTCTGCTAATTCTGCTTCTAACAATTGTTTTTGTTCTTGTAAATCTTGGCTTAATTGATGAAGTCTTAACCCTGCCCTTAATCTAGCTTCTAACTCATTCATATCAATCGGTTTACACAAGAAATCATCCGCCCCTGCATCTAACCCTTTAACCCGATCTTCCACTGATCCCAGAGAAGTTAATAAAATAAAAAAAGTCGTTGAGAATTGAGCATTTGCCTTAATATGACGGCATACTTCTAACCCATCCATTCCCGGCATCAGCCAATCACAAATAATTAAAGAAGGACGATGAATTTGTACTTTTTCTAGCCCTTCTTGACCGGTTGTAGCTACATAAACCTGATAACCACTACGAGTTAAACTACGTTCTAGTAAGCGTCGCACCGTCGGATCATCATCAATAATCAGAATTTCAGTCATTGAACTATTTAATAAGACCTACTGAATAAGACCTACATCTAAGCATAGACGGTTCAAAGCTCTACTTCAATAGTTACAATTCGTCTAAAAGCTGATCAATTTGTTTGACCATTTCCTCATCGTTTTCTTGCTGATAAAGCTGACGGGCTTGTTTTAAAGCTGGTTTCGCTTCCCGTTTCCGTCCCCTTTCTTTATAAGCCAGTCCTAGATAATAATGGGCTTGAGGGTTATTTCCATTGAGATCCAGTACGTCTTTTGCTTCCACAATTGCCCCTAAATAATCTTTTTTAGCAAATGCGACTCGCATCATCCCTAAATGGGCATCTATGGAATTGCGATTTACATACGTCACCCGTCGATAGGCTTGAAGGGCTTCATCATAATTTTGCTTCTGTTCAAGAATCTTAGCAATTTTTAGCTGAATAATCGTGTTTTGCGGGTTTATTCTCCCTGCTTCTTCTAAATATCGTAATCCTGATTGTAAATCCCCTTGATCTAAGGCAATACTAGCCAGTTGTAAACGAAATTCACTGCTACGGGGGAATTTTTGTAGTGCATCATCAATAAATTGAACTGCCTCTGTTGTCCGTTGTTGCTGTACCAAAGAAGCCCCCATAATCTCATGGGCTTGCTGATTATTAGGATCAAGGGAAATCACACGCTGATACGCTTCAACTGCTCCCTCATAGTCTTCCTGACGCAATAAGACAACCCCTAGACCAATATAATTTTGTACATTACGAGGTTCTAGTTGAATGGCATAGTAGTAGGCTGCGGCTGCGTTACTATTATCTCCTGCATTGGCCAGACTATAACCTAAAGCGTAGTAAAATTTAGAGTTATTCGGCTCTAGAGAAAGAGCTTGCTGATAAGCTTGGGCAGCAGCGTTATAATTACCGATTTGTGCGTATAAATAGCCCATTCCTGAGAAGATTCTCGCATTATCTGGGTCTAGACTCGCTGCTTGCTGGTAAATAGCGATCGCTTGGTTATAATTCCCAGCATCTACATAGTCTCGCCCTTGGCGCAGTAGCGTTTGTAATCGTTCTTTTCGGACGGTTGAATTTGGCACTAGGGAATCATTATACTGAGCTTTAGCAGGTAGGCTAGGGGAGAATGTCCCTAATCCAACGCCTAGGGATAATAAAATCAAATAAACAGCAATAGACAGCTTTTTCATAGGTGTACATAGCAACAAGCATTTTGATCCTACTCATTGTACAGCAAATATTATAAATACTTTTGAGAGACGCTACGAAATATAGTAAAGAAAGCGTTTCTCTCAATCAAGATTCATAGCGATTGACCAAATCAGCAGGGGTCATGGTTTCATAGGGTTCAAAGGGTTGATGAACCCAAGGATTATCTGCTAAATAAGCCGTGTAATAGTCGGGTTGAAAGACGGAATTCCCTTTGTACCAAATAACCCCTGTGCGAATTTCCTGTATGGGATAGCGATCTTTGAGCCATTCTATGGATTTCTGTAAACTGATCCCTGTATCTACTAGATCATCTACGATTAAAACGCGATCGCCGATTGTATTGCCTATCATCGCTAAATGCTCAGACAGTTGAATTTCTACTCGTCGATGATCGTCTGTATAAGAGGAAGTGAATAAGATGGCTAAAGGCTTATGATATAAACGACAGAGAATATCACCTACCCGTAATCCTCCCCTTGCCAGACAGACAATTTGGTTAAATTTCCAGCCAGAGGCGTGAATTTTATCTGCGAGGATTTCAATATTTTGATGATACTGTTCCCAAGTAACGTAAAGATCAGACATGATTCTAGGGGAAAAAGGCTAGGTTATCGATAATTAATCATATCAAAGTTTGGTGAAGAAGTATTTTTTGAGGCTGAATTTTCTAATCGTAATTAAGGTTGACTGAAATTTCATCAAAATCCCGTTAGCCTGAATTCATATTTTAGAGATCCTCTCTTTGCAAATTGGGGAAATTCTTATTAGCATAATCTTCAATAAACTGGTAGAGGGCTTCAGCAGACGCGGCTGTAATTAAATGACTTTTAAAGTCTTCGTCTGTACTAATATAATCAGCATAAGCAGAAGAGAGATAAACTTTATAATTATTATCTCCAACAATATAAGTTTGAAAGAAAGCCAACATCATAGAATTGGTATAGGCATCTAACAGTAATGGACTCGGAAGATTAATCACTTCGGTAGTTTCTATTAAATCAGTAATCCCACCATCTAACTGAGAAAAATCGACATGAGCTTGTCCTTCTTGCAATTGAAGATATTTATTTTTTGTATTCACTAATCGCGGATAACTGACGGATTGTTCAAACACAAAAGGCGTGGCTGGATCATAACTTCCTGCACTAATAAAGGTAGGAATCTTGATTTGTGCTAATCCCACCGGTCCAAATATTCCCGAATTAACTGGATTAAGGGCAAAGACGGCGGTAACTCGTTCATCTCTGAAATTATAGTCTTTTCGTTCAAGCTGTAAAGCCCGACATTGTAATAATAAAGCCGTGTTCAAAAGTCCTAGTTCAATGTCACAAACTCGCTCAAGATTCTCAAAATCCATCGTTGCACCGGCTACTGCTAAAACGCCATAACCTCCAAAAGAATGACCAAACACGCCCACATTTTCTAAGTCTAATCTTCCTTGGAATTGACCTTGATTGCGACGTTCTAATTCATCTAAAATATAGCTAATATCAAGGGGACGGTCAATAAATTCATTGCGATCAAAAGTTTGAAAACTAAACCCTTCGATAAACATTTCAGCCCGCAGGGTATCACTCCCCGGATGTTGTGGCATAACAACGACATAACCGTAAGAAGCTAAATGTTCAGCCCGTCTGCTAAAGCTTTCCGGATTAGATGCTAACCCATGGGAAATGATCACAACGGGGGTTTTACCTGCTTTAAATTGTTGCGGTTGATAGACTTCTACATACAAATTTCGATTTCTTTTTTGATCAAAAAGATTCCATCTTTGTTGTTGAAATCCTAAAGGGCCAGGTTGACGAATATCTGGCAATTGAGAGAAATCAATGGGTTCACTATTCGCCACTTCCTTATCTGCTAAAACCTCAACTTGTTCTACAAATGCGTAAGTTGCGAGGACAATTTTCTCAACTTGTCGGGCTAAATCGAGACTTTTAGCGAGATTAATTTCTACATTGGTTGAGAACTTCTTGAGGACATTAAGAACCGTTAATCCTTCTTCTTCATCAAGGGCTGCACTGACAATTGCCCCTCTAATAATATATTCTCCATTACGGCCACCTTGCACATTTATTACTTTACCAAAATAGTTGAGCATTCGCTTTCCTTCTTCGGTATTAAGCGATCGTGATAAAAGGAGTGGATCAACTTCAATGGGCTTAATTAAAGCCTGTCTAAAGGCTTCTCGATCTTCTTCGCTGCTTCTAGTAAGGACAAAAAAGTTTCTTAGCTGTCGGGAGACTCTATCCTCGCGAGCAAAGGCTTCGAGAGACTCAACGGGAATACTAACTAGAAGTGAATCATAGACAAAACGAATTTCCTCAGCCGCTTGGGAAGAAAGAGGAAAGGTGATAGGTGCAATTGTGCCAAGGGTAAAGACAAGTAAGGCGTTTAATGGGAGACGACAAGAGAATTTTTTGAGAGGAAATCTGGAAAAAAGACTCATTAGGATGGTAAGTTAATGACTACACCTAACTATAGCAGGGATAGGGGTAAATATGAGAGTTGTTGCCAGATTGCCCCAATCGTTATTCTATGTATTTACAATATTTAAGGCTTGTGCGATCGCAGATTAAAATGATACAATAGCGAATTGTGTCGAATTTAGATGAATTAACCATGCCCAAACTAAAAACTCGTCGGGCTGCGGCCAAACGTTTCCGAGCAACAGGAAGTGGAAAGAAAATTTTTCGCCGTAAAGCCAATAAAAGCCACCTGTTACAACATAAAAGTAAGGAAAGAACCCGTCGTCGTCTCTCTAATATCGCCTTAGTCGATAAGAGTGACGAAGAAAATGTTCGCCTCATGTTGCCTTATTTGTAAAGCTTGGGTAAGTACCAACGACCATCATAAACACATTCATCAAGGAAAAAACAGCATGACTAGAGTAAAAAGAGGGAACGTCGCCCGTAAACGCCGTAAAAAAATCCTCAAACTCGCTAAAGGGTTTAGAGGTTCTCATTCTAAACTATTTCGTACCGCTAACCAACAGGTGATGAAAGCCTTGCGGAATGCTTATCGCGATCGCCGCAAACGGAAACGGGATTTTCGTCGTCTTTGGATTACTCGCATTAATGCAGCAGCCCGTCAACAGGGAATCAGTTATAGTCAGTTAATTGGCAAGCTAAAAAAAGCTCATATCATATTAGATCGCAAGAGTTTAGCCCAACTTGCTGTCTTGGATCCGGCTGCATTTGCTAAGGTAGTAGAAATGGCTCGCCAAGCTTAATGCTTATTATAGTCGTTTCAAATAAGTTTGAGACATAGGAG
>JBFRWB010000169.1:0-9823 GCA_051439375.1 Microcystaceae cyanobacterium | reverse complement strand
GGATAAAAGATTGATTAATTTCGCCCATCACAGGATGTTTTTTCTAATCATGATCGTTTAGGTGGGCAGTGATTGAAAAGCCTCCATTTAAAACCTAGACGAGTATTTCCTTGCCTACACTACAGCTTTCTGGGCGCAAACCTTGCGCCCCCTACAAGATAGAATATTACTAGCGATACTCTTGGTTTTGAATATCTCTTAAACGGGCTTCTGGACGCTTAAAACGATCTAATTGCGCCTCGAAAAATTGGCGATTCTTCATTAAGTGCTTAGGATTAGGATCATCTAACGGGTACAATAAAGCAGTTCTTAATGCTTGAATAACTGCTGAAGTGACATTATACATCGAACGCTGAAAAGTAATCCCCAATTGAATCAAAATATCATCCTCCCCTCGGCAATGTTTTTGATAATACTCCATCAAATAATCAGGTAAGAAGTGATACATATCGTCCATTAACAATGTTGGTGGAATTCCCGCCGTTCCCACAGGGAAGACATCAGCGTATAAAATGCCATAATGGAAGTCTTTTTGCTCATCGGGAACTTGGTTTGCTTGGGCATTATAAGACTTTGTACCTCGGAAAGGGGCAGTGCGATAAAATACTGCTTCTACATAGGGTAAAGCTGCTTCATAAAGCCAGGTAAAACCCTTAGACTTAGGAATAATTTCATAACATTCCCCATCAATATAAGCATGGTGATAAATTGGTCTTCCTGCAATAGCAAAAATCCCATTAACAAGGAAATCCATAGCATCAGGAACACCTTTAAAGCCACCTTCATCGTAAATATCTGACATCTCAAAAAAGACAGGTGCCATTACTTCCCAAAAGAGTCCTAAATTAGAATAATAGGAAAGCTGTCTTACTTGTTCTAAGAACATATCAGGGAATAATTTATATAACCCTAACATCGCAGGATTCTTTTTAAAGTAAGCTTTAATCGCCTTATCTGCATTGGTTTTATATTCATCTGAATCTAAATAACCGTCAAATTTTCCCCATCCCATATCTCTACCATGCCAAAGCATCGCTTCCATACAAGCTTCTGCAAATTCCATGTTAATGCGATCATGGTTAAGATGATGGAATAACTTAGGCATTTTCCCCGTTTTACCCTTCTCCATAAATTCTAGTAATTCAGGATGGGCTGATGCAATGCCTCGCCATATTCTCAAGTCGGCATCATCCCCTGCATAGTGATTATGTAAATCTAAATACTCTTGAGGTAGAAAATATTTAAAGAAGGGTAAAGGTTCTAAAAATACTCTTTCAGCAATGTATAATAAATCTCGCCAGTAAAAATCCATCGGTACAGCATAAGCCTTGTAAATACCGATAATTTGCATTAAATTTTCTGGGGTATCAGGTAACATTGACCCACCCGCTTCAAGACGGTGAACAATATCAGCAAATTCGTGAGTAGATGGGGGAAGTTTAGTTTGAGGTAAGGTTGTTGTTGACATAGCAAATTATGAATTATGAATTATGAAAATGTACGCTTAACTGATTACAGGAAATGGGCAGGTTTTGTACTTAGGTTATCTTTGTAGAAACGAAAAGTTATCTGCTAAACTTGCCCCTACAATTGTTAACTGTTCACTGTTTGCTACCATTGCATTAGTTGTACTTTCTGTCCAACGTACTAAGTAATTCGGTTGAATTCCCAAGAAGAGGATAATTGCTGTTAACACTAAAGCAGGAATGCTTTCCGAAGGTAAAACTTTGGGGTAATAAGCGCGCTCATTGTCCAACTTACCAAAGCAAGTCCGATTGAGCAAAATGACGAAATAAACAGCCGTTAATCCTGATGCAACAATACATAATAGGGTGGCAATCGGAAAGGTAGGGAAACTGCCCTGAAAGACAATAAATTCAGCCGCAAATCCCACTAATCCCGGAATCCCTGCACTAGCCATTCCCGCCGTAATTAACAAGGCACTAACTAGGGGTAATCCTCGTATTGGGTTCATTAAGCCGTTAAGAACGTCTAAATCCCTTGTGCCAGCTTTTCTTTCCACAATACCAACTAAATAGAATAGTAACGCTAAAATCAAGCCATGACTAACCATCTGTGTTACTGAGCCTAATACACTTAACTCAGTCCCTGCTGCTGCTGCTACTAAAATATACCCCATGTGACCAATAGAACTATAGGCAACCATACGTTTAATATCCTTTTGAGCGATCGCACTTAATGCCCCATACATTACTGTAATTGTACCAATAATTGCTAAACCGGGAGCGACTAATGACCACGCTTCGGGAAATAACTGTAAACCAAAGCGAATTAAGCCATAAGTCCCTAATTTAGCAAGAATGCCTCCTAACAGAATGGCGGTTGCAGAAGAGGCTTCTGTGTAAGCATCAGGTAGCCATGTATGCAAGGGTACAAGGGGAATTTTTATGCCAAATCCGATTAAAAGTAGGGTCAATAAAATTAAACGGGTATTCAAAGAAAGATCACTTAAATTAATCGTTTCATAGTTAAAACTACCACCATTACCTAAAAATGCCATTCCTAAGAAAGCAGCCAAAACCAACAAGCCAGAAATGGCAGTGTAAAGCAAGAATTTAATAGACGCATAGCCTCTTTTCTCTCCACCCCAAATGGCAATCATTAAGTAAAAGGGAATCAATTCTAGTTCATAGAAAATGATAAAAAGGAGTGAATTTTTGGCAATTAATGCCCCCGAAATTCCCGCATTAACTAATAATAGTAAGGAGTAATAAAAGCGAGGTCGTTCTAATTTCTCCCCCATCCCATAAATGGCAATAATCGTCAAGAAAGCATTAAGAACAATTAATGGTAAAGAGACTCCATCGATTCCCACATCATAGTTTAAGCCGATGACATCCACCCAAGGGAGATATTCCTGTAGTTGAAAACCTGATATATTGAGATCAAAACGGGTCAAGAGAAAAATAGTCCAGCCTAATGTTACCGTTGATAAAAATGTGGTAACATTACGCAATTTATTCACTGAAGTTGAAGCAGGTAAGAGATTAATAATCAGGATACCAACAAGAGGTAAGACTAAGAGAAGACTAAGCATTTTAGAGACTTATTTAATTCAATAACTTACGAAATAAACGCAATAAAGACAGCAGCAAAGATGAGAGTAACACCAGTAACAATAGTCAGAACATAAAATTGAGTTTGTCCTGATACATTATATTTCAGGGTTTGTCCGCCAAACACGGTCATCAAACCAACCAAATTAACGATGCCGTCAATAATAAATCGGTCAAACCAGTTAATCCCCTGAGAAATCAATGATATCGCACCAACAATAGTGACTTTATAAAACTTAGCTGTGTACAAGTCATAGGCAAAGAAGTCCTGAATTGCTTTTACAGGTAGTTCAATAGGTTTAGAAATACCTTCATTAAGATAGACAAAACAAGCACTACTTATCCCTAGTAAGGTGGCAATAATTAACGCCCCTGTTACCGTTAGATTAAGTTGACTCAAAGAAGGTAATAAATACCATTGCTGTAACAAAAGTGGCAAATGAAGGGCAAATCCCATCAAAATCGTCATCGGTAAAACTAACGCCCATAATCCTTCTGGAGAACGAACCGTCATTTGCTTCGGTTTGCCCATAAAAATTAAGCAAAATTCACGGGTGAGGCTAAAAGCAGTCAATCCTTCAACAACCATAAAAACACCTGCTAGTATAGGAGAAACTTCCCATAAAGGATTGATAATTTTGCCCAAAGACCAAAAGCCTCCCAATGGTGGAAAAGCAACTAAAGTTCCCGCCCCAACAAGATAACAAATGCCAGAAATGGGACGACGTGACCATAGCCCCCCATATTGGCTTAAATTCTGGGTAATGTTGTTTAAAACGACTCCACCTACACTCATAACTAACAGTGCCATTCCCACCGTGTAGGTAAATAATAAAGTTAATGATTCTTTGCCAAAACCCGTACCAACCGCAATAAAAACTAAGCCCATATAAGCACTTACCGAGTAGGATAAAGATCGTTTAACATCGATTTGAGCAATTGCAATTAAAGCAGCCCCAATTGCTGTTACCGAACCCACCCAAACCATGACCGTTAAAGCAGTAGGAGATAAGTCTAAAACAGGTTCTAATCTAGTTAAAATCCATGCCCCAGTTGATACAACAACAGTGTTCCTTAAGATGGTAGCGGGCATCGGTCCCTCCATCGCTTCATCTAACCATAAGTGCAGAGGAAATTGAGCGCATTTAGCCACCGGACCGGCAATCAGTGCTAAACATAATAAGGTGGCGACTTTGGGGTTAATATCAACTGTCTGCGCCCATTGTGCAAGTTCTGTATAATTCCATGTTCCTGCTAAGGGAAGTAACGCAACAACCGCCATCAACAAAATCAAGTCTCCCACCCGTTTAGTAAGAAAAGCATCCCTAGCCCCTGTCACCACTAGAGATTGGTTGAACCAGAATCCAATTAGTAAATAAGTACCTAATGTGAGAATTTCTAGAACAACATAGCTAAAAAAGAGAGAATTACAGATAACAAGCGCACACATCCCCCCTTCAAATAAAGCCATCAAGGAGAAAAACCTTGCCCATCCCCAGTCCATTTCTAAGTAACCAATGGCATAAATTTGTGCCAATAGGTTTAATCCTGTGATTAGGACTAATGCGCCAACAGTGAGAGGAGAAATGATGGTGTCAAAAGTAATGCTGAGGTTGGCAGCTTGAAGCCAAGAAAAAGAAAGAAAACGAGCTTCTTTATCCCAAATTAGAATTAGGGCAATTAAACTATGGGCAAAAGCAAAGGTAGTCATCAGGAGGTTCACGTAACCTGCTGGCCGAGGCCCCGTTTCTCGGATGATACTGGGGGACCAAGGTAAGGCCAATAATGCCCCAAACAAAGCATACAAAGGAACTAGCCAAACAGATTGACTGATGGACTCTAGCATAGGCTTTCCTCAATTACAAGTCTTAATAGGATAGAAAAAAATCAGAGCTAATGTCAAAGAGTTTAGCTTATTGGGGTTACAAACTGCAATAGTTGAGCAGTTGAGAGATGACAGAGAGTTGTAAAGGGGGATTTATCCAGTTAATTACTATGAAAACCAATAATTAAACGAAAAATACGCCCTTATAGGAGTTACAGGAGTTGTAGGGGCGGGTTTATACAGTTAGCTTCCCATCATAGCCCAGAATTAAGTTTAAAACCCGCCCTCAGCAATATTTAATAAATACGAGTAGATTTTGTACATAAATTATTTATCAAATAACATACATCAGAAAATTAACCAAAATAACTAGGTTCGTTTCCTGCTATCCATTTGATATTACAGCCAACACTAGGCTTTTGTTCCGTCGGAATTGTTTTTCCTGCTAAGATACTATCAATTGCTTGACGCAAATCATTGCCAGTCACTGCAATATCATTACTAGGACGACTCTCATCGAACTGTCCCCGATAAACTAATTTAAAGTCTCCATCGAATAAGAAGAAATCAGGTGTACAAGCAGCCGTATAAGCCTTAGCAACTTCCTGACTTTCATCATAACAAACTGGAAAATTAAATCCCAATGTGTTTGCCATTGCTTTAAGATTTTCAGGAGAATCATCGGGATAGTTAGCAACATCATTGGAACTAATAGCCACAATACCTAACGGAGTCTCTGCATAGTCTTTTCCCAACGTAGCAAATGCGTCTTGCAGATGTTTAACGAAGGGACAATGCTGACACATAAAAATGACTAATAAAGCTTTTTTTCCTGCAAAGCTTTTTAGAGAAATAGTGTTTCCCGTTACCACGTCAGGTAAGGCAAAATCTGGGGCTGCTGTGCCAAGAGGTAACATTGTTGATGCAGTTAATACCATAATTTAGGGATTCCTTATAAAAATCTTCAGAAGTTCTATTTTAGCAAAGTTTGGCACTTTAACTTCCATCAATTCCTTAATCATTATTTTTCATCTATCTGTTAGTCCGAAATTTTTAAATTAATTGACTAAGGTGTTTAAGAATTTTTAAAACCTCGTATAAGTCCCCTAAATTTCTCATAGAAAATAGATGAGATGTTCCATACAATGGGCGGTCATCCCATAGTAACTTGGTGAACAGAAATTCTGAACCGTTAGTTATCATACCATAACTTGGTTGCTTTTTAGATGGGTTAGCAATTAAATAAGCTAATAACTGCGGTAAGCCAGCTTCTACTGAATAGATAACTCGTTTTGATTCAATTACCATCGTCCATAATTGACCTTTCAACACCAAAGTATCTAAACGTCCTTTAATGATTGTCTCCCCATCTTTGCTAATAATTTCCACTGATTCTTCTGCTTTAATATGAAAAGGATGTAAATAAAAACTACCAATAAATAACAAGGGATCTAAAACAGTCATTCTGACCGATGTTTCTAAGAATGGAGGATAATTGAGTAGATTGATATATCCCTCTTTAATTTTATCTAACAACTCTTTTTCTTCGTTGGAAATATCCTCTAAATCATATTGCCATTCTCTAAAAAAACTATCATCTGCCATAAGTTGAAGATCAAAGCAATCAATTAAATCTCGTAAAGTGATGTCTTTAGCTCGTAAAAGTTCAACCATTTTTTATTCTCAATCATTTATGATAGATAGTGTGAGAATGTCCTTTTTATGCGAGGTAATTTCTGAGAAAGGATATTCCCTGATTCCCCCCCTAACCCCCCTAAAATAGGGGGGAATAATTGGAAAAACAGGTATATTTTATGCTAGAAACCGCCTAATCGCCTTTCCCTATTATGGGGAAAGGCGAAAAATTTGACTAATTTAACTATATTCTACTCTTCCGGAGCTTCTCCCCCAATCCCAATTCCCGTGTTATAAATCTCGGCGTTGGTAAGGGTTAAATTTTCCATTGATGCACCTGTTACATCTGCATCATAAATCATTGCGTGAGTAAAGTTTACATTATTCAAGTTACTATTATTGAGGCTTGCATTGGTGAGAAATGCACCCGTTAGATTAGCATTTTCTAAGTTTGCACCTGTTAAATCGGCCCCTTCAAGATTAGCTTCTTTCAGGTTTGCACCAGATAAGTTTGCATCACGAAGATCAACTCCGATGAGGTGTTCACCGCTTAAGTCAGCATTCGAGAGATCACACCCCATACAAGCTCTTGTTTCCCGTAATTGTTGAACATGAGCCGGATTTTCTGCCAATACGCTAGAGGTGAACAGGAGGGGAACAGCGATCGCTACGGTCGTTAAGAATCTACGTTGCATAAGCCTAGCTCCTTATATTTTCTAGCCATGATATTATTGTAGCAAGGCTTGTCGTTGCTAACTTCCCCTAATTGGGCTAATCTTAATGCTCGTAACTAAACTTAACCTACAGCGTCAGGTACAGTTACACTCAATAAATTACTATGCTGACAAGTTTCAGAATTAAGTTAATAGACCGATAGAATTGAGATATACAAAGAAAACGGAGCAGTTACAAGAACAAATTCAATTATTAAGACAGCAATTAAATCAATTACATAATTCTTACAAAAAAACTCATTTTCAATTGTCTAATTTAGGGAAAGACACAGAAGATCAAATCATAAAAAATAAACCTGCTATGGAATGGGCTGAAAGACAACTAGAAGAATTTAAAAAAATCGTTCTGAGCAAAATTTTTAATTATGATTGTTATCTTCGTTATAATTTGTAAAATTTTATTCTCAAGCATCTCATTTTACGTGATAGTGACGTTATTTGAGTAACTTACTCTAATGGACGCTTCATCAAAATATTGACTTTACCATATTTTTCTCCTTCTCATCCTACTAGGGTATGATGTTGAATATCTTCAGATGAACCTAATTTGCTTGTCCATGCTCCATCTGATAATTGTCGTGCCACATGAGTTGGTTTATTATTTAAAGTATAAACGGCTATTTTCTGATAGCCTTTCTCCAAATTACTATACCCACAAGTTTCATAATTAAAAGACTGAAACATTATAATAAATGCCTCAATGGTTTCCTCTCTAGGAAGATTAGGCGGCCAGTAATCTTCATTATCTGGTTTAGGCCACCACCAATTTTCAACCTTTATTATACCATGATTACTACAATTCGTTTCTTAACTTCGGTTTCCTGTTGTGCAAGCTCAGATACTAAAACTTGCATAATATACAATTTATCTGCTTTGCTTAATTGTTGGATTTCTGACAGAAGGTTAGAATTAATCATGGCTTGAACCTCTTAAAGTCACCATATAAATGATAGACTTTAAAGTAAGTCTATTTCAAATAAAAAACTATATTAAGGAGTTTTCATAATGACAATCAGTGCGGAAACAGCGATGCGTCAGGCCGGAATGACTGCTCTGGAGTATTTTGACACGTGCTATCAATATATAGATTCTCAGTGTCCTGAAGCTTCACAAGATGCTAAATTAGATGCTGCTGTACGTCTTGCTCAAGTGGCAGTTAAAGATTATGAATTAAGTTTACTTGCAGGACTTATAAGTGGTACTGTTCAGAATGATGAAAGATATTCATCTTTTGATGATTAATTATTGTTAATTGACCTTAACATCAAAAAGGTGGGCATAAAACCCACCCCTAAAACTTAATATTTTCGTTCTTTCGGTTCAAACATATTGACCACAACAGGCATATATTGAATATCAATTCCTGCTGATGAATAGTAAGCCAAAGTATGTTGTAAAAATCGACCATCATCCCGACTGGTATAATCTTCCCGTGAATGAGCGCCCCGACTTTCTTGACGATTAATCGCAGAGGTTAAAATCATTTCCCCAACCACTAAAATACTTTGTAATTCCAGCGCTTCAACTAACTCTTGATTCCAACGGGTTGACTTATCATCTAGATAAACTTTTGAGTATGTTTCCTTCAATTGCTGAATCTGATTAATTCCCTCTTGCATGATTTCTTCGGTGCGAAATACCCCACAATGATCACTCATACAATCTTGGAATTGTTGACGCAACTCATTAAGGCGGATGTCACCTTTTTGATCTAAAAGGCTTTCAATGCGAGTTTTAGCAATTCCTAAATACTTTTGCTCATCAATCTCAGGAAACTTGCGATTCTGCACATATTCAGCAATTTTAGCCCCTGTGCGACGACCATAAACCACACACTCTAATAAGGAATTACTCCCTAAGCGATTCGCCCCATGTACCGATACACAAGCACATTCCCCCGCAGCGAAAAACCCTTCTGTCAGTTGTTCTCCACTACGACGCACTCGGCCATCTGTATCGACGGGAATTCCCCCCATACAGTAGTGAGCAGTCGGACGGACGGGCATCGGTTCGATAACAGCATCTACCCCCACTAAACGGTGGGCTTCCTCCCAACAAAATGGAACACGGCTCATTATCTTCTCTTTTCCCAGATGGGTTAAGTCTAAATGAACAAAATTGCCCCCAGCGCTTCCATCGGGGTTAATTCCTCGTCCTGCCCGAATTTCAAGGGTAATGGCACGAGAAGTAATATCACGGGGTGCTAATTCCATCTGTTTCGGGGCATAGCGCTCCATAAACCGTTCCCCCTCACTATTTCGTAAGTATGCACCCTCTCCTCTTACTGCTTCAGAAATTAATACCCCAACTGGATACAATCCTGTTGGATGAAACTGTACAAACTCCATATCTTCTAGGGGAATACCCGCCATTGCAGACATGGCTAACCCGTCCCCAGTTGAGGCAAAATCATTAGAGGTGGTATTGAATACCCGTCCATAACCACCTGTGGCAAACATGGTTACTTTGGCTTGTACAATCTCAAGATGACCATCATCAATATGGTACATGACTACGCCTTTGGCTTCCCCTTCTTCAAGGATAAGCTGCAT
>JBFRWB010000168.1:0-3702 GCA_051439375.1 Microcystaceae cyanobacterium | reverse complement strand
CGTTCATACCAATCTTCAGGGCTTAAAGAGTTAGTATTTGTAGAAGACTTGTCGTTAGATTGATGAGTTTTAAGAGTAATATTCCTAACTTTTCTATTGTTCTTAGAATCGGGTTCAACGTCAATATCTTCTAAATCTTGCGTAAAGAATTCTGATGCGCCTACTGTACATAAAACGGCTGCAATCAAACTTCTTTTCTGTGCGATTTTACAGATAGTATTAGTTAGGTCAAAAACTTTATATTCTTGCTTCTTATATTTCTTCTCATAACTGTTACAATTACCTTCGGCTTGACCCACTAATTCCTGTTGATGATAAAGGGTACATCGATAATGATAATGAAACAAAGGTTTATCAAAATCAACAATGGAATCAATGAGTTCAAAAGTCGGTCTTAAATTTAATAATCTACACAATTTTTCGGCTCCTGGTTTAAGTAAAGTTGGCTTACCTTTTGTCCCAGGAATAACACCAAAATCAGTCCCTTGCTGCATTTGTTCTCTGACAAAAGCGGTCATAATTTCGTAATGCTGTTTGGTGTTCTCTAAAGCGGATTGGTTCTCAATTCTTGTTAATTCTATCATGGTTAAGTTGTGGTTGTTCTTGGCTTATTGTGGCGTAGCTTCGTGGTGAAGAGTAAGAGGTAAGATAAGAAAGGCTAAGCCTTAATTATTCACTGGAAATAAAGAGAGATAAAGTCCAGTTTCTTTCTCAAAAAGGGGAATGAGAGCATCATAATAAATATCATCAAAAGATTGTTCCTTGTGGAGTGAAAAAGCTTTCCAATTCCATTTTTCAAAGATGACAGTATAAGTATCTAAGGGAGTTAAAAGAATCTTACAGTAATTAAACTTTTGACTGCCTTTAAACTTAAAAGTAATTCCTCCTTCTTCTAACGCCATGAAATGATAAGCCCTAGTCATAGCTATTAACTTTCTTTGTCCTCCTAATTGTTCTAAGATGGTTTCTGCGATTTGTTGGGTTTGGTTAGACATTATTTGTGTAGCGAATAATTGTTGTTGATTTTGTGAATAAAGTGAGCAAAGAAGGAATGTAGAATTTAAAATGTAGAAGGGAGAAAATGATGGTTTATTGTCAGTTAAGTGTCAATTCTGAATCTAAAATCTGCATTCTACATTTTTGAGCATTCCCTCCTTTATGGCTTAAAATTCAGCGTCACGACCATAACAACGGTTAAAGTCCAAGATATAAAAGCCCTGAAATTGGTCTTTGTGAGTTTCAAAAGCTTCTGTGACCGCTTTTCGGGTGATTTCAGGGACAACTAAGCTGATAACTCGTTGTTCCTTGGCAAAGATATGGCCATCATCCGGGTCAACCCCCAATTCATGGCTACACAAAGTAACTTGAACCTCAAGGGGGTTTTGTTCTTGGTGTTGTTTAATGGACAGTTCACAGGTATTGGTGCGGGGATGGTAAGTACGGCTGATTCTCTCAAAGGCCCCACACCATCCTCTTTGGCTATTACCTTGAAAATCGGTGAACATAGGACAATCAAGGCAGGTTGGACACTGCGTTAAGCCCTGGATAGGCTGGAAATCTTTGTTTTGGCGCATAATGGAAATAGATAAATGTATTGAAAGAGCGGGGAAATGAGAATTTTTCCGTTCTTTTTTATTTGGGTTAGCCCAAGTTTTGTGAGAGGAAAAAAAATCTCCTTCGTTTTTCCTTTATTTATATTAACCGCAGCGATTAATGATTGTCAAGGGTTGCGATGAATATGTTATCTGCTATGATGAATATGTAAACCGTAGAGATTTATGACTCTGGGAGGGGTTAAGGTGATTTATGTACCTGTTACGAAAAAATCACCTATGCCAATTAAATGGCGTTTAGCTGTTCTCATGGCCGATCGAGAAATGGATTATAAAGCATTAGGGAAAGCTGCTCGGCTACACCCTAATACTGTTTCCAAGCTTAAAAATAATATGCCTGAACGATTAGAAATGACTACACTAATCAAGCTTTGTAAAGCTCTTGACTGTCAACCAGGAGAATTACTGCAATATATCCCTGGGCCTGAAGACTTTGAAGAGGATGAGATTGATGAGGTTTCTACATAATCTGTATCAGTTCAAGACACCAGTGGTTAGTGGTATTGATGTTTTGGTAGGTTGATTTTAGCTATGGATAGATTCAGTTAAGGTCGAAGGACTGTGTAACTATTTATTTGTTGGAGGAGGAAGTAAAACCTAGAATTTCCCCAAAATTGATTAAGACTTGTTTGCAGTAGGGATTTGATATATATTTGAGGTATTATTCGCTCGTAGGATAATTAATGTACAGCAGATACTATCTCAGCAAAAAATCTTCTAAAAACCCTGAAACGCCGACTGTCATTGGGGAATGCTGCTCGACGTTTCTTCAAGAAGGTTCTTTCTGGAATCCCTGCACCAACTAAAAGGAGGTAGCGATGAGATAAGAAAGAAATATAAAATTTTAGCCACGGTAATTAACCGCAATAACCTCATGATATAGGAAATTTGCGGTATAGGCAAGTTTTGTCTTTTAAAGAATTACTATTGCTAAAAAAGAGGGGATTTAGATAAAAATCCCGACTCTGGTTATATTAAGTTTCTTATCTCAATCTTAGTCCTCCTTATGCGCTCTCTAACGAAATTAAGGAGTAGAACCATGCACCCGAATTTAGGACCTTTACCCATCCAAGGGGACAAAGTATCTCAAAGCCATAGATTAATAACTATGCTTATGGATCAAAGCATAGAAATAGTCGGATATGTGATTAAGTCGAAATAGAAAAGACTGGTGATGCTCTGTCCTTAATGACTGCGACTGAATAAGCAGACAGCACAAACACTGGTGGCGCAAACATACACCAGCACTTAAAACATACATATACATCTTTATCTTAGTTGTCTTAGCTTGAAAGATCCAAGTAGTAAGCCATTACCATAGGGCATCTCCAGAAATACACAAAAACTGGAGAAATCATGAATAACATCAACCCTGAACACCGTAACGAATGGGTAATCGGTTCCGGAGTCGACGCTGAAATCGTCGGTTTAAACGTGAGATCGCTGATTGGCTCTGCCACCTACGACTTGCTACTCTACAGTGACAATGTACCCCGCCGTAACGATGGTCGAATCAACAACCGAACCTTGAAAGCCAATGCCCACCTAGAAGACGGGGGATATGCTGTGAATGCCATCAACCCAGAAACGGGGGAAGATTTGTTATGGGGACAACTCAAACCCAACACCCCCAAAGTTACCCCAGACGGCAAAGTAAGAAAATACGAGTGTCCACCCTTTGAAAAGGTCGAAGCAATCTGCTTGAAAGTCTCTCGTCGAATCGGATTAAAAGTCGCCAAAAAGTCAGGTTTACTGAAGAAATACCGAGAAAGAATCCGAGAACAATGGATAATGACCGAGGGAATAACCTATAAGGAATTTCTACGCCAGAAAGATAAGTTATTCTGGAAATGGGTGAAGGAGAACGTAGAGATAGCGATCGCAGTAGTAGAGGGGTCAAAGAAAGCCGGAGCCTTGTTATCTCAAGGAATAGCGGCCATAAGTATTCCTGGAATATGGAATGGTTCACCCAAAGACATCGATGGAAAGCCCACGTTATTACCGCAGCTTCAATACTTGGCAACACCAGGACGAGAAATAGTCATCGTCTTTGACCAAGACGAGAAATTGAAAACCCAGGCCAGTGTCA
>JBFRWB010000167.1:0-31610 GCA_051439375.1 Microcystaceae cyanobacterium | reverse complement strand
AAAGTAACCGAAGGAAACACAGTCAGTGATAGTTCTCCTGAAGCCCGCGATCGCCAAATGAGTGTAGAAACCTCTGCGGCCGGTACCCAGTATAAGGATCTCAACCTAACTTTCCTTGACTGTCCCGGATCAATTGAATTTGCCCAAGAAACCTATAATGCCTTAGTAGGGGCTGGTTTAGCCATTGTCGTGTGCGAACCCGTCATTGATCGGGTGTTAACCCTTGCACCCTTGTTTAAATTCCTCGATGACTGGGAAATTCCCCATTTGGTGTTTATCAATAAAATGGATCGAGCCAGCGATCGCTTTATGGATGTTCTCCATGCAATCAAAGAGGTTTCTAGTCGGCCTTTATTACCCCAACAGTACCCTATTCGCCAAAATGAGAATTTAATTGGTTATATTGACCTCATTACAGAGCAAGGATACCATTATCATGTGAATAGTCCGGCTGACCCCGTTCCGCTACCAGAAGACCTCAAAGACGAAGAACAGTCCGCACGAGAAGAAATGTTAGAAACCTTGGCTGACTTTGACGATCACTTGTTAGAAGAATTGGTAGAAGAAATTGAACCCCCCAAGGAAGAGATTTTGCAAGATTTGAAGAAAGAACTGAGTGCTGACCAAATTGTACCAGTTTTATTCGGTATCGCTCAAGAAGATTACGGAATTCGTCCCCTTTTGGATGTTTTAGCTCAAGAAGCCCCTGCTCCGAGTATTACGGCTGAACGTCGGGGCTTAAAAGATAAAGATAAGAGTGAAACCTTAGTACAAGTCTTAAAAACCTATTACACGCAGCAAGGGGGCAAATTATCCCTTGCACGGGTTTGGCAAGGGGAATTAACCGACGGAACAGCCCTTAATGGGGTACGCATTGGAGGAATTTACCGTTTGATGGGAAGTCAGCAAAAATCTCTGACAACTGCTTCTGTGGGAGATATTATCGCCATCAGTCGTTTGGAAGGGGTGAATACAGGAGATACCCTAAGCAGCAAAGAAAAACCCTCTAGTAACCTACCCAAAGCAGAACAATTAAAACCTGTTTATGCCCTTGCTATTGCCCCGGAAAACCGCAAAGATGAGGTTAAAATCAGTGGGGCGATGAATAAACTGATAGAAGAAGATCCTTCACTGCATTGGGAACAACATGGAGACACACGGGAAGTTATTCTCTGGGGACAGGGAGAAATTCACCTAAAAGTCGCCTTAGCTCGCCTCAGTCGCAGTTATAATGTCCCCATGACTACCAGTCTTCCGACTGTTCCTTATAAAGAAACCATTCGCCACGGAACAAAGATTCATGGCCGCTATAAACATCAGTCGGGTGGCCACGGTGCATTCGGAGATGTCCATTTAGAAATTAAACCCCTATCTCGTGGGGAAGGGTTCTACTTCCATGAAACCATTGTTGGTGGGGTTGTTCCTAAACAATATATTCCCGGTGTGGAAACAGGGGTACGAGAATATTTAGATAAAGGCCCCCTTGGGTTTCCCGTGGTGGATGTGGATGTCACCCTCTTTGATGGCTCTTTTCATAGTGTGGATAGCTCAGAGCAAGCATTTAAGCAAGCTGCCCGTATTGCAATGACAGAAGGGATGACAGAGTGTGATCCAGTCCTATTAGAACCCATTTTAACTGTTACCGTGTCTGCTCCGACAGAATACACTTCTAAAGTATTGCAATTGGTATCTGGCCATCGGGGGCAAATTTTAGGGTTTGACTCGGTTGCTAACTGGAAAGGATGGGATCAAGTAACGGCTTATCTTCCCCAAGCAGAGATGCAAACCTTTATTATTGAGTTGCGATCGCTGACAATGGGTGTGGGTTTCTTTGACTGGGAATATGATCATTTACAGGAAGTTCCTGATAAGTTAACTCAGCAGGTATTAACTCAACGGGATAATGGGAATGGTTAAAGACAATTTTTAATTTTTAGTGATTAAGGTGAGCAATGATTAATCAAATAGATTTTTTTCTATTAGGGATTATTGGTTCACCTTTTTCTTTTTTTGTTTAATAAATAATTCATGATTATCTTAAGTTGTTTGAAAAATATTCTGTACCATTTTCTTCTCTGAATTCGCTGCATATTGATCTAATTCTCTGATTTCTCCTTCGCTTAATCTCCATCCTAATGCCCCTAAATTCTCTTGCATTTGTTGAATTGTTTTAGCCCCCGGAATGGGAATTGTTCCTTGACAAATACACCAATTTAAGGCAACTTGGGCAGGGGTTTTTTCTCTTTCTGCTGCGATCGCTTTTAAACAGTTTAACAAGGGCTTAATTTTGGGCAATAATTGGGGAAATAACCACCGTCGTAACCCTTTAGGATAGGGGTTTCCTACTTCATATTTTCCAGTTAATAAACCTAACGCTAAAGGACTATAAGCGATTAATTGAATCCCTAACTCATCACACAATTCTTTGATTCCTAATTCTGTTATCGGATAGGTAGAAAGAAGAGAATATTGTACTTGTAAGGTGGCAATGGGAACATTGCGATCGCTAAATTGTTGATATACTTTCTTCAGCCGTTTTGTTCCATAATTAGATAGGCCAATCCCTTTCACTTTTCCCTGTTGGTAAAGGGTTGCTAATCCATTTAATAGGGCTTTTTCTTGCCAAGGGGCATAATTGGCGGTTGACCAGTGCATTTGGGCTAAATCAACGGGTTTTCCTAGTCTTTCTGCTGATTTCTCACAAGCGTTTACCATCGATTGTGCAGTGAGTCGCCACGGATAAGCAGCTAATTTAGTGGCAATACATATCTTTTCTTGGTTAATTCCTTGGTATTCTTGGCAAAATTTTCCTAAAAGTTTCTCACTCTGTCCTTTAAGCTTTCCCGTACCATAGGAATCTCCTGTATCAAATAAGGTGACACCCTTTTCTACGGCAAGATTAAAGACCTGTTGCAATTGTTGATCCATTGTTGGATCATAATCCCATAGGATGCGATTTCCCCATGCCCATGTTCCACACCCCATCTGAGGTAAGGAAAGGGATTCATTGATGTTAATGGGTGTTTCTGTCATAAGTCGTACAGCTTCACTTTTTTCCTGTTAAGGTCTAATTAATCTTACCTGAATTTAACAAGTGGGTGTAAATATAGGGTTGACACTGTTGGCGAAAGTAATCAAGGCATTATCTTAAATACGTTTTCCTTAAAATCAGACCAATTCGCCATTTTAACGTTAGACTCATAAGTAGAAATTAGCAATAGTACGGAAAAATTAATATAATATTTGGTTAAGAATTGGGAAAAATAACGAAGTGGTAAGGAGTATAGGGTTCTATAAGACCAAAGTGTCCTAAGATGATGTGCAAGAGTTCTATAATAAAGCTTTAGTAATCACAAGAGATTGAACTATGACCAAGGATAAATTATTAGCTATCATCAACAAAGCAGCAGAAGAACAATGTAAAAAACTTGACCTCTCTGGTAATGAGTTAACAGAATTGCCATCTGAAATCGCTCAATTATCCTCTCTCCAAATACTCCACCTCTATGACAATCAACTAAGCACATTACCACCTGAAATCACTCAATTATCCTCTCTTCAACAACTCGACCTCTCTTATAATCAACTAAGCACATTACCACCTGAAATCGTTCAATTATCCTCTCTCCAACAACTCGACCTACATGATAATCAACTAAGTACATTACCACCTGAAATCGTTCAATTATTCTCTCTTCAAATACTCGACCTCTCTGATAATCAACTAAGCACATTACCACCTGAAATCGCTCAATTATCCTCTCTTCAACAACTTCACCTCGGTAGTAATCAAATAAGTACATTACCGCCTGAAATCGCTCAATTATCTTCTCTTCAAGAACTCGACCTCTATGAAAATCAAATAAGCACACTACCACCTGAAATCGCTCAATTATCCTCTCTTCAACAACTCCACCTCGGTAGTAATCAAATAAGCACATTACCACCTGAAATTGCTCAATTATCCTCTCTTCAACAACTCTACCTCTCTGGTAATCAACTAAGCACACTACCGCCTGAAATCGCTCAATTATCCTCTCTTCAACAACTCCGCCTCTCTGATAATCAAATAAGTACATTACCCCCTGAATTTGTTCAATTCTCTTCTCTTCGATATCTCTCTCTCCCTAGAAATAAAATAAGTACATTACCACCTGAAATTGCTCAATTATGCTCTCTTCAAGAACTCTACCTCTATGAAAATCAAATAAGCACACTACCACCTGAAATCGCTCAATTATCCTCTCTTCAAGAACTTCACCTCGGTAGTAATCAAATAAGCACATTACCACCTGAATTTGCTCAATTATCTTCTCTTAGAAGACTCGACCTCCGTAGAAATCAACTAAGCACATTACCACCTGAAATCGCTCAATTATCCTCTCTTCAAGAACTTCACCTCGGTAGTAATCAAATAAGCACATTACCGCCTGAAATCGCTCAATTATCTTCTCTTCAAGAACTCGACCTCTCTTATAATCAACTAAGCACATTACCGCCTGAAATCGCTCAATTATCTTCTCTTCAACAACTCGACCTCCGTAGAAATCAAATAAGTACATTACCACCTGAATTTGCTCAATTATCTTCTCTTCGATATCTCTACCTCTCTGGTAATCAAATAAGTACATTACCACCTGAATTTGCTCAATTATCTTCTCTTCGATTTCTCTACCTCTCTGATAATCAAATAAGTACATTACCACCTGAATTTGCTCAATTATCTTCTCTTAGAATGCTCTCCCTCTCTGATAATCAAATAAGCACGTTACCACCTGAATTTGCTCAATTCTCTTCTCTTCGACTACTCTCCCTCAGAAATAACCCCTTAGAAAACCCTCCATTAGAAGTTTGTAAGAAAGGTATAAATTCCATCAAAGAATATTTCCAAAAACTTGAAGAAGAATAAGAAAATGTTGATTATCGTAATCAAGTATTTAGATATACACTTTTCCCAGATATGATAAGAGTCTGGGGAAATCTTCACTATTTCCCTTATAAAACGCAATGCTTAACAGCTTATTGCAGACGGAACAGTAAAAATTGCGTTACTTGTTCCTTATTAAAGTTATCATCACTCACTAAAATAAGGCTTTGACTTCCATCGGGTAAACGAGGCCCTAATGTCATTCCTTCTAAATTATCCAAATCAATATCCAAAGTCGATAAATCGAGGAGTAATTGCTTTTGTAAAGGTTTAATTCCTTCTAAGTCTCCTGTAAATTCTAGCATTCGAGAGGTATCTGAGGCATTACCCGTCACAACTTGGAAAATTTTTGCTCCATTGCCAAATAATCCAAAAGTTCTCTCTAAACTCAGCCAATATCCCTCTTTGGGTAAAGCCACTAATTCGGTTAACCCGTTGGAAATCGTACCTGTAGGCGCAGGTTCAAGTAGGTATAAGTGTTCTGCTACTAAAACGGGATCGCCAATGGGACTAATGACATAGTGTAACCAGCGAATGGGAGATTGTCCCTCAGAATTGATTTTTATATCCTGAGAAAGAGAAAATTCAGTTGCAACAAACAGTCTAAACGGATCATCCTTTAAGATACTGGTTGCTGCGATATCTAACGCCTCAAAGCCTAAATTTTCTCGTAATCCCTTCGGAGACTCATCGGAAGCATTTAGTAAAAATCGGTTGGGAAGGCGCAATTGAGAGAGATATTCCCCCGTTTTGGGGTCAAATTCTCCAATAAAAGGATTAATATTTTTGGCGTTAACCCCTTCAGTTGAAATAAAAAGGGTGTCTCTAGGGGAAATGGCAATTCCTTCTGGATCAATTGTATTAGGTGTATAAGTTTTTCCCTGAGAATTTTGGAGAAAAGTGACTGCTTCTATCGTCACTTGATCAAGGGTGATTTTTTCGGTAGAGGATGGGTTAATGTCTAGATTTAGGGTGTAAAATCGTGCTGCACCCTTAGAAGATCGATCATCGGAGAGTGCATAAAAGCGGTTTTGTTTTTTATCATAAGCGATCGCTGAGAGTCCCCCTACTGTTGTTCCTTGAAATGACTGGGAAGGGAGTTGGTATTCATCGATAAATTCGAGGGATATATCCAAAAAACGGCGATCATCGGCCATTACTTGGGACGAAGACCCACAAGCGGTTAAAATTATGAGGATAAAGACAATGAAACTGCGAATTAACCCTTTTCTCACCCTGCTCTCCTTAGAATGCTAAGATTAAACCCTAATATTTTAGGCGATTTCTGCGATCGCTGTCTAATTAAGTGTTAGGGAGTGCAGACAGAAAGTTGTAGGGAGGATTATCTAGTTAATTAGTGGGAAAACCCAGAATTAAGTTGAAAACTCGTCCTTACAGGAGTTACCAGTAACTTTAAGTTCATAATTCATAATTCATAATTGTTCCCATGAAATTTCGTTCTATTTTTTTGATTACCTTATTGTTAAGTATTTTTAATCTATTTATTTTAGAAAATATTCCTGTTTTTTCCCAATCCGAAGAGTTACCCCCTAGTCCATTAGAGTTACCCGTTAGTGACCCTCTGCTTCCGGGTATTGACCGTCCTATGACTCCATTTGAACAGCGTAGATTAAGAGATAGATTAGCAGAAATGTCCCTAGAAGCACAAGCAGAAATGGATCAAGGAAATGCGGTTGCTGCGTGGGAGATTTGGTATAAAGAATTAAGATTATGGCAAAAATTAACTACAGTCGAAGAAGTCCAAGCATTAGGAAGAATTGGTAAGGGTGCATGGGATAGGGGGGAATCAGAACAGGTACAAATTATTACCCAAAGATTAGCAAAAATTCAACAAGAAAATATTGAAGCTAACACAATAACCCCTGATTTGTTATCAGCATTAGCCACGGCTTATCAGAATATTCGAGAAATTAATCGAGCGATTTTTGTGGAAGAGCAAATTTTACAAAATGCCCAAGCCAGTCAAGATAAAGCGGCTGAAGAAACCAGCTTAAAGATATTAGGTGAGTTATATTTAGCAAAATTTGATTATCCTAATGCGTCGGTTATCTATGAACAATTATTAACCCAAGCACAAGCAGCAGGAAACACTTACGAAGAAGGAATTTATCTACAAAAATTAGCAGAAATTTATACCCAATCCTCCCAACCAGAAAATAGTATTAAAATCAAAAAAGACCTAGCTGATAGCTATTTAGCAGAACGAAAAATCAATCTTATTCCTAATCTTAGAATTTCTATTGCAATGGATTATGAAGCGATAGATCAATTAGAGTCAGCCAGTCAAAACTATCAAGAAGCTTTTGCCCTTGCATGGTCATTAGAACAATTTGGTGCAGCAGGAGAAGCATTAAAAAAATTAGGAAAACTTTATGAAAGAACAGAGCAACTTGAATTTGCCTTGCAGATTTATCAAGAATTAATTAAAGTAGAACAAGCTTCTTATAATTACTATGGACTGATGGAGACATACGACAGAATTGGATTAATCTATCAAGATAATAGTCAATATGATGCCGCCTTAATTGCCTTTAATCAAGGATTAGAATTGGCTCGTGCGATTAGCTATAAAGAGGAATATTTTTTCACTAAAATTCAAGAGGTTAATTTGCAAAAACAAGGAATTCCTATCCCAGAATAAAACGATTACCCCATTAATGCTTGAACTAAAATACCCATTAAAGGATCTAAATCTTCAGGAACACGAAATAATTCTAATCCCTGTTCAATAGATTTACCCGAACGATTTAATCTACCAAATTGCCAAATATTTCCAGTCGTTACTGCTCCAATTATATCAGTTTGTTTATCATTTTCTTGCCATTGATCTAAAGCAATTAGTTCAGCGCAGAGTTGAGTAAAACCACACTCTAAATCAGCATTTTTGGCTTCGATGATTAAAAAATTACTTTTTCCCTCCATTAAATAATCAAAATAGCCCTGTAATTGTTCATTCACTTTAATTTTATATTCAATTAAAAGCTCAGACTTTGTGTAATAAACTAAGTCTATGATAACAGGGGAAATAAGAATTTCTCGCCTTGCGGTTTCGTTTGATAAAGATACATAGGGTAAGATTTCTTCAATTCGCTGTTTAAGCTGTTCCAGACGATCTAATTCACCTTGATATTGATTAAGATTTAACTTTTTACGAGCGAATGAATAACCGAAATATTGAGCAATATTTTTAGGGTTAATCTTCAATTCAAAGATTTTGCTAAAGGTGTAGGATTGATTAGGATCTAAAATGTTCATAGTCTTAGCGATAGGATTTCGCTTAATTCCTAAATAGTCATGAGTTAGTATTCAATTTCTGTGAGAAAATACAAAATCTCCCATATCTTCTAATCTGTAGCTAAAAAAGGAGAAAAGGATTTGACCAACTTAAGGGTAAACTACCCTTAACTCGATAACCTTGCTCTAGATTAAACCGTAATAATCTTTCTGCTCCTTCATACGCTTTAATTTCTTCACCTTGCCAAATAATCTCCGTCTTACCTGTCAAATAGAGTAAATCACCTTGCTCAAAGTCAACAAATAATAATCCCGCACAAGGGTTTAATTCTAAGTTGCCAAAGGTATTAAAATGACAATTCCCAGCAAAATCAGGAATGGTTAAAGTCTTTCCCCCATCTATTCTAATAAACCCTTTTTTTCCCCCTCGATGGGATACATCGACTCCACTGGCTTTTCCCTCTGATGAATTTTGATAAGCACTCGCAATAAAAAAGGTATCTGATGAGGTAATTATCTCTTTTTCTCGGTTTGATAATTCAGAAAACGAGTCAATTGGCTTTTCAGTGGTTGCTTCAAAGTCTGTCAGTTCAAATTGTCGGGCTTGAATGTATTTTGGACAATTCCCAAAGCTTTGCATCACTTCTATACTAAATCCTTGATCATTAAATTCTCTAACTACCCCATTCATCCGATTACGACGACGTGTGTGTAATTCAATCCCTAATAAACCAATATCAACCCCATTTCTTAAAGTTTGGTGCAAAGGATCACCATATAAGGGTTTAGCGTTGATTCGCAAGGTATTTTCATCTGGAGACGTGATAAAACCCGATTCTCCCACTAAAATAGAAGCCCAAGGATTTCCTGATTCATCGACTGTTCCCACCAATAAATAAGAGAGTTGACCATAGAATTTTCGATGCTGTTCGGGCATATACTCCCGAATTACCCGTCTGGCAAATTTATCCATCCGTTCTCTTGCGCCTAGTCTTTCTTGGATGGCTAATTCTCCTTCATGGAAAGGAGATTCTGGGCGTGTCCAACCTTTTTGTGACATGATGTTTGACTCCTTGGGTAATCAGTAGGGTGCGAAGGGCAAAGCATAACACACCAAAAGATGGAAAATTAGGATGGTGCTTTTTCCCATCTTAGGATAATTGGAAAATCAACATAATTTCAAGAAACGTACCCAACGAACTGACTCAACAGGATGATTGAAAAGAACAAAAGTATTTAATTACTTGTCTTGTTTGGGTAGAGAGTTGCAGACATCTTTCTTAAGTTTTCTTGAAATAAGAGAGCAATTCGTTCTAGAAATGTAAAATTGGAAAGTTACCATTACCCTATTTCTGCGAGTATCAATGACTAATGAAGCGATCTCACTCATTCCGTCAGGAAAGTTAAGATGTGTTATTTCGGGCAAACTTCGCAAGGATACCCCAGAGGAAAATGTACGTCAAAGAATCGCTCGCAGTCTATTGGATAATTATGGCTATGATAAAGCAGATATAGAAATTGAATTTACGATTAATCAAGCATCTAAAAAAGTTAGAGTAGATGTTGCTATTTTTCCACCTGAAACTAAACATAAACAAGAAAATATTAAAATAATTATTGAATGTAAAAAAGAAGAAATTAAACCGACTGATCGGGATAGACGTGTTTAAACGTTGTCATAACTATATTTATGGGAATCAAGGCTTTCAAAAAGAGCAAGCATTTCAAGAGTTATTAAAAATTATTTTTTGTAAGGTTTATGATGAAGATACTGCGATTGATACAATGCGGTTTTTTATCGGAAATAAAGAAAGAAGATCGAATATTGGTCAGCGTCAACTTCGTCAAACTATAGAGGATATTTTTGAGGCTGTAAAAAAGCGTTATCCTTACATTTTTGATAGGGAAGAAGCGATTCGTCTTGAAAATAGAGTGTTAGCCTATTTAGTTGCAGAAATGCAAAGATTTTCATTTTTATTGACAGAAGCCGATGTAAAAGGAACAGCTTACGAGCAGTTAGTAGGTTCTAATTTAAGAGGGGATAGAGGCGAATTTTTTACACCCCGTAATGTTTGTGAAATGGCTTCTAGAATAGCTTTATTAACTTATCCTAGAGAAAGATGGCTAGAGTTGAAAATACTTGATCCTACTTGTGGAACTGGAGGATTTTTAGTAGCAACGATGAACGTTTTAAGAGAAGTCATTAGGGAACAACAATTGAGGAAATGGCGTAATAATGAAAGCAAAGCAGAAGAAGAAACAGTAAGAATTTTAAAAGAAACAGCTAATGCTAATTTATTAGGTATTGATTTTAACCCTATTTTAGTTAGAGCCGCACAAATGAATTTAGTAATGCACGGTGATGGGTCAACTAATATATTTCATGCTAATTCTTTATTACCATCGGGGGAATGGTCATTAACGCCTCCTAATGATGTGGCAAATTATGTCAAGCCAAATACTTTTGATTTAATTGTTACTAATCCTCCTTTTGGGGCTAATATTGCCATTGATGATCCTCATATTCTTGATCAGTTTGAAATTACTAGATTAGCAACAACAGGAAATCAAGTAAGCGGACTTCCTCCTGAACAACTTTTTATTGAAAGATGTTTATTTTTACTCAAACCTCATGGAAGATTAGCAATTGTTTTACCTGATAGCATTTTATCAAATCCGGGCTTAACTCCTTTACGGCGTTGGATTTTGAAAAAAACTCGTATTGTTGCGAGTATTGATTTACCTCAAGTTACTTTTGAACCCTATACAGGGACACAAACCAGCGTTTTATTATTGCAGAAAAAAACAGAAACAGAGATACAATTAGAAGAACAATTAGGTTATCCTCAAGATTATCAAATTTTTATGACAATGCCCCAAGCAGTAGGACATGATCGTAGAGGAAATGTTCATTACTTAAGAACTCCTGAAGGTGAATTAATTGAATATGAGGAGGAAAGATTAGTTGCTCGACGTAGCGCAGATGGTTCACAAATTGTTGAACATCGTCGTCAAAGAAAACGATTAGTTCATGATGATTTACCTGAAGTGGTGAGATATTTTGAACAATGGTTACACGAAAATGATCGCATGAGGTGGTTAAATGACTAAATTAAAGCAACAAAATTTAGAAAATGCTATTCCTGTCACTCGTCAAGCGTTATGGGAAAAATTACTAGATCAAGGTTATGTTATTTCGCCACCAACAACGACGGTTTCTGCTCATTGGTTATATGAAGGAGAAAACCGTTTAGATGGGGGTTATTATGGCAGTAATGCTCAAACAGCAACTAGAATTGTGAATGATTGTGGTTATCCCGTAGAAAGATTAGGAAATTTGACTCAAGAAATTTTTATCTTGGGTCGTTTTAAAAGAATTTATGCGACAAATAAACAAGCTGGTTATCCTTATTTGGGTGCATCGGAAGCATTACAATTTCGTCCCATCAGTGAGCGTTATTTAGCCAAAGATCATCTTCCTAAAAAACCTCAAAAGCACTTTGTTAAAAAAGATTGGATTTTAATGTCGTGTTCTGGGACAGTGGGACGTGCTGTAATGACAACAAAAAGATTAGAACAATTTTTCTTAACTCATGATCTTGCTCGTATTGTTCCAAAAGAAAGTCCTTTCGTGGGTTATCTATATGCTTTTTTGAGTTCTTGGATAGGAAAGGCATTAATTACTAAAGATCAATACGGTTCAGCGATCAAACATTTAGAACCTCATCATATTGCTGGTGTACCTGTTCCGATTATATCTGAGTCTCAGCAGAAGATTATTCATCAAGAGATTATTCGTGCTTACCAATTAAGAGAAGTCGCCAACCAGTTATTAGATGAAGCGGATGAATTACTACATGAAGCGTTAGGTTTACCCTATTTTGATGAAAGTTTAGTAGAGTATTTACCTCGACCCCAAGATCATAACTTAAATCGCCCTCAAATGCCTTCGTTAAAAGCATTCACAACTCAATTATCAGAATTAGGCGATCGCTTTGATTGTTCTTATCATATACCAGTTGCAAGAACGGCTGTTAAGTTATTAAATAAAGCTGTATTTAAAGTGATTAAATTGAGACATTTAGTACAAGAAGTTTTTATTCCATTTCGTTTTAAAAGAGTTTATGTTTCTAAAAAATATGGCTCACCTTTCTTTTTACCATCACAAATTACTCAAATAAAATTTTGGGAGAAAAAGTATTTATCTAACTCAGCAAATACCAAAAATATCAATTCTTGTAAGTTACACGAAGGTTGGTTGGTTATCTCTCGTTCTGGGACAGTTGGAAAAACTATGTATATTTCTCATTACCTTAATGGTTGGATTGGTTCAGATGATTTATTAAGAGTAATTCCTGATAATAAAAAATGTCATGCAGGTTTTTTATATAGTTTTTTAAACTCACCTTATGGATCATTACAGATGAATGCAGCGATTTATGGTGCTGTAATTGGACATCTAGAAGAACATCATCTTCATAACATTATGATTCCTCATCCACCCTTAGATATTCAAATAGATATTGGTGAAAAAGTGGTAACAGCATTTGAGTATAGAGAAGAAGCTAACTTAATTGAAGAACAAGCGATTAATTTATTAGAACAAATTTTACAACAAAAGATCACTTATCAAGATGAAATTGAGAAAAAAAGTAAACCTATTTGGGAATCTTTCAATGAATTTACCGAAAACTTACCTGAAGAAGTCACCCAAGACTTACCCACTGATAGCGCAGCTAACCTTGATTATTATTTATATGGAAATCCTAATCAAGTCTCATGAAAACCATTTTGCTGATACATTTTACTGGACAGCTTTATTAAATTCCAAAGATGAATATCATGCTGTTGTTAAAAATTATAAATTATAGCAGACAACTGGAATCAGCTATTTTAGTGACCTCAGATGAAGTCATTACAGAATTTTTGAACTTCTTTTCTAAATATCACCCTTTAATGCGTCAAGGTGCAGTTCAACGTGCAAAAGAAATCTTAAATAATGATTATATTCAGGTTATTCCCTCAAATCATAATCGCTTGTTAACGGGAATTGAACTGTATCAAAAACGTCCCGATAAAGGATATAGTTTAACTGACTGTATATCAATGTTAATTATGAAGGATCTTAAGATTCAATACATCCTAACTCATGATAAGCATTTTACACAAGAAGGCTTTATTATTTTATTTCCTTGATTAACTTAATTTAAAAGGAGACTTAAACCATGTCCACCCCTGTTTAGTTACTTGTTATATACTTTCAGGAAATTAACCTATGAAACTCTTAGACGTTGTTGCTTTATTAGAAGACTTACCCCAATTAGGATTATACAGAGGACAAGTCGGAACAATTGTAGAAGTGTATGAACCCACTGTCTTTGAAGTAGAATTTAGTGATCATTCAGGACGAGCTTATGCAATTGAAACCTTACCAGAAAATCAATTAATCCTATTACATCATCAACCCTTAGAACCCAAAAAAGTAACCGCTAATATTTAATTAAGTTAATTACTTATCATGCTAGTCTCATCTAAACTTAACCCATTATGCCAAGAATTACATCAATCCTTAAAAGACTTATATAGCGATCCCGAAGGGATCTCGCTCTGCGAGTGCGCTTAGTCTATCTTATCCTATATGGTTCACAAGCAAGAGGAACAGCAAACCAAAATTCAGATATTGATATTATGGTAGTGTTAAAAGGAAAAAATTCAGCCTATCAAGAAATTATCAGAATGGGAGAAATTACTACAGAATTAAGCCTAAAATATAACGAACTCATTTCTGTTTTTCCGATTTATGAAGACAACTATTTATCTCAATCTACCCCCTTATTAAAAAATATTCACCAAGAAGGTATCAGAATATGAATCGATTGAAAGCATTACCTCATATTTAGCTAATCAGGAAACTTAAACAATCAATCCTTTAACCGTAAATAATCACAAAAATAATCAAGATTTATAGGTTTATATTCAATTGTGCTAACAGTGATTTGGATGCGTCCCCGACGCATCCTACCTTTCTATTAAAAAATATTCATCACGCAACTTATTCTATTCCCGTCATCGGAATAAATTGGGGTAACTGTTTGACTCGCTCAATCCACGCTAAAACATTAGGATAGGAATCAAGATCAATTTTTCCGTCCCTTGCTAACGCTACATAAGGGAAAACCGCAATATCAGCAATCGTCGGATGTTCTTGTTCTAACCAGATGTGACTGCTTAAATGTTGGTCAAGTTGACTGAGGATTTCCTCAGATTTTTGATAGGCTCGTTCAATATTAATCGTTGTTGCACCAAATAAATGATACAGTCTCGCATTTTCGGGTCCTTGACGCACTTCTCCTGCGGTTGTTGATAACCAGCGTACCACTTGAGCTAAGGAAACTGTATCACTGGGAAGCCATTCTTCACCACCATATTGTTTAGCAAGATAAACTAATATGGCTTGAGCGTCTGCTAATTTAATCTCTCCATCAATTAATAAAGGAACTTGTCCAAATGGGTTTAGGGTAAGATATTCAGGAGATTTATGTTCCCCTTTCATCAGGTCAACTCGTACCCATTCATACTCTAATTGCAATAATTCAAGAAAAAGGCGGACTTTATAGCTATTTCCTGAGAGTTCGTGACCGTAAAGCTTAATCATGGGAATGTCTCCTTGACAATAGGGGTGAGGAAGATTAAAAGTGTACCGTTTGTTCGGTATACTTTTAATGTACCGTTCGTTCGGTTTAATGTCAAGGAGATTTTGAAAATTTTTTCTGAAGGTTAATTAACCTGCTCAGGAAGAGACTTAATCACCCGTTTAAATGGCGTTGAATCCCCTAATCCTTGAGAAAGAATCAAAGACCCTTGAATCGCTATGGCTATATCTTCACTTCGCTGTTTCGCTTCTTGTTGACTCATGCCACTTTCTTGTAAAACGTTAGCCATTTCATCGAGCCACCCTTGTAATAACCCTTTCACCTGTTCAGTAAAAGTGTCTTTGGCATCTCCTAATAAGACAATAGCAAAGACACAGGGTTGTTCTCCCCCTTCATAAATGGCACTAAAGGCTTCTCCCATTTTCTTAAAGCGAGTTTTGGCTGTCCCCGTTCCTCTTAAGGCTTTAATAACCGTATTTTCTAAGGCTTCTCCTAAAAATTGCAGAACTGAGCGCATCATTTCTTCCTTTCCCCCCGGAAAATGATGATAGAGACTAGCCTTTCCGAGTCCCGTTGCTTTCGATATTTGAGCAATGGATGCGCCATCATAACCCGACTGACGAAATACTCTGACAAGGGTGGGGAGATGCTTTCCTCTCAACGCAGATGACATGATTTGTTATACCTCTGATTTAATCCTGAATGATATTTTTATTATACCGAACAATCGGTTTATTCCTCAAACCCTTACACAGCCTTGTTTTTTTTGCAAACACCCATTTTGAAGTTTACTCCTTGATAGCTATCCTCTATATTGTCAATTATAATTCTACAATCTGTCTATCAAAATGTGTATTGTCTTTTTTTAGATAACGATTTATTCTAAGTACAAGCATAAAAAACAAACATCCCATCTGTAGAGGAAAAATCCCATGAAACGTCTTACTCTTACTGTTCTCTCTTCCTTAGTCCTTGGTTCAATGGCTGCTCCTGTTTTAGCTGAGTCCGTTGCCTTTAATCCCAATACAAATACCCGTCAAAGTACCCATCAAACTCAACCTTTCAACCTTGTTGGAATCGCTTATCAAGGATTTTTCGCTGAACAAGGAATTCCCAGTGCAAAAAGTTTAATCATCGCTGTTAATTCAGGTAAAGTCACCGCCGAATCTCTAGTGTCCGCAGCGATCGCACAAGGTCATCTTTCACCTGATACTATCAATGACCGTTCTTACTTATCAGTGGTTGAACGAAAATTAGATGGCTTAAAGAGATACTAATTATTGAAAAAGCGTTGATGCTCTGGAAATGATTTCTGTACGAGTTTACAAGCTTGGAAGGTCATTATCCAGACATCATTCAGCAACGCCAAATTTACTATTAAGATTAAATCATAAAATTCAACGTGAAATTGTATCACGGAAAAATAACTTGAGGAAAAATCATGGCTCAAGCTTCACCAACAACTAAATCAAGAAAAAATTCCGCTTACAAAAATTTGATGTCTATCCATTGGTGGATGTTTTATTGTTACATAATCCTCTTCGTGGTTGGGGCTTTTATGTCGCGGCTGCCCAGAGAAGTCTTGGGACGAGACCTTCTTTATGATTTCCATAAATCTGTAGGAGTCTTGACAATGGCTTTGTTGACTTGGCGAATTTTCACTCTTTTACAAGTGTGGTGGAAAAAATATACTAAGCGATTGCCCAAGTATAGTCCCCAATGGATTCAAAAAGTTGCATTACATACTTTTCTTTATCTATTTATGTGGGCTGTTCCGATTAGTGGCTTCTTTTTCTCTAACTCCTTTAAAAGCAATAATGTCCGCTTTTTTGGTGTTACCTTACCTGATTTATTTCCTCAGAATAGTGAGTTAGTAGATTTAGGTCGAAATATTCATTTTTGGCTTGCTTATACTTTTTTAGCATTTATTATCTTACACATAATCAATCAATTTAAAGTAGTTAAAGGCTTTTGGCGACGCATTAGTAAAAGAAAAATTAAACCTAGCTAACCTGAATTTGGCAGAAGAAAAGGGCTGTGGTTCAAAGTCGAGTTACAGTTTTAAGCATATTAACATTATAGGAAGAGGATTCTTTCGCAACCATTAACTTTTTGGAAGATGTTGGTGCAGGCCGCAATGACATCATTACATGCTCTCCAAATGAACTCCCAGATGAGTGGTACACGGAGCGCGGAGTAAAGAAATAAACTGAAAAATGAGCGATCGATCCAACAAACGTACGGCTCATGGTTTTTTCTTCTTTTATCGTTTAACATATTTGTTTGTTAAATTACCGTTATCTTGGGCAAAAAGGCTCAACTGACCAAATTACTCTTTTTACCCAAGCTTTTGCAAATTAACGAAGATTGATAGTGTTTTATTGGAGATTTGTCATGAACTTAACGACTGAATTAAACAAGCTACAAGAGCAATTTAAAGCCAAAAAACCTGAAGCTATTAAAAAGGTGATGGCGCAAGCAACCGATGACTTAATTCGCTCTGGTATTGCCGAAAAGAGTGTGAATCTTGGGGATACCATGCCTAACTTCTCTCTTCCCAATGCAGTGGGTAAAAGCATCGATTTACAAGATTTACTGACACAAGGAACGGTGATTATTTCCTTTTATCGAGGCGGATGGTGTCCCTACTGTAATTTAGAACTCCGTTTTTTACAGCAATATCTGCCTCAATTTCAAGCTTTAGGAGCGAATCTTGTGGCTATTTCTCCCGAAACCCCTGATAATTCTCTGTCAACCACTGAGAAAAATGAATTAACCTTTGAAGTGTTATCTGATGTGGGGAATCAATTTGCTAAAACATTAGGGTTAGTGTTTACCCTTCCTGATGCTTTACAACCCATTTATCAGGATTTTGGTATTGATTTATCTGCTTACAATGGTGATGATACCTTTGAGTTGCCGATTCCTACCACTTATGTGGTGACTTCCAATAGCAAGGTGGTTCAAGCATTTATTGAACCTGACTATACCAAACGCCTTGACCCAGAATCTATCATTGCCACCTTGCAAAATCTAGCGGTTACTGCTTAAAAAGCTTCCTTTCACCCTTAAGATTCCCTGTTTGCTTTTTTTATTCACCTATTCCTCAGAAATACAGGACAAAATCCATGATTGACCTCTATACCTTCACTACACCCAACGGACGTAAACCTGCCATTATGCTTGAGGAACTAGGACTTCCTTACAACATCAAAATGATTCATATTGGCAAAGGAGAGCAATTTTCTCCTGAATATGTCGCTATTAATCCTAATAGTAAGATTCCGGCACTGATTGACCACGAAACAAATGTTAAAGTGTTTGAATCGGGTGCTATCCTGATATATCTTGCTGAAAAAACAGGAAAATTCTTATCCACTAACCTTAAAGAGCGATTTAATGTCATCGAATGGTTAATGTTTCAAATGGGGGGTGTAGGCCCTATGTTTGGACAATTAGGGCATTTTCGCAAGGCTGCGCCTGAAAAGATTGATTATGCCATTAATCGCTACGAAAAAGAATCGCTAAGACTGTTAGGTGTCTTGGATGGACAGTTAGCTCAACATGAGTTTGTCGCTGATGATTATTCAATTGCGGATATGGCTCTTTATCCTTGGGTGGCTGCAGTTAGTGTTAATTTGGATGATTTTAACCATCTTAAGCGTTGGATGGGTGTAATGGGGCAACGTCCTGCTGTTCAACGAGGTATGGCTCTTCAATCTGGTGTTTAGTCTAGTTTAAATAGAGCAAGGGGACTTATGTTAGAGGATAAAGTGCTACGCACAATTAAAAATTCAAAGATTCAGCAACAATCCCTGACGCTCGTTTCAGGGATCTCTAATGTCAAGTACATTTTTGCGTAGCTATCTCTGTCTAAAAGCGTCAATTTCGATATTTTGTCCTGTTAAACCGTGTCCATCTTGAGAAGTGGAGTTTTCAACCCGTCAAACCTTTCATTCCCTATTCCCTACAAACTACTGTTTTTAACCTAGACGCGGTTTGTATATTGTCTTCTTACTGATTATTATTATTGAATTTAGGTAGTGATTATGCCTTCTTTTTTTAAAAGTTGTAAATATATTTTATTAGCTGGACTCTCTTCTGTTTTTATTTCCTCACCGAGTGTAGCCGCCGAAAAAATTCAGATTGTGTTAGACTCCCTTAATTTAACCCTTCGAGTCGAGTCTTTAGAGCAATTTGCTGATGAAGGAATTATTAATAAAGATTTGGCCTTTTATTTGAAAATGGCGGACTTAGACGAAAATCAGCAAGACTTATTAAGAGAAGCATTATCAACTCAATATCCTATGGATGGGGTTCAACTCGCTACTTTCTTGAATACACCAACAGGAGAACTTTTATTAGATAGAATGGGTGTTTTAATCTCTGTTCCGGGGGGAAGAAATGGTAAATATCTTTTAAGAGGAGCATTAATTCAAGCGGCTTTAGATCCCCAAAAAGGCTTAACTTTAATCAATATTTTACATCATTTAGCTACAGATGTTCAACTCAATGTTCCCGAAATTAGACAGGCTTTAGATTATCAAAATCGCTTAAATTTAGCAACAAATTCTTTAGCGCAGGATGCGATGGCATTATCTACTCAAAAAGCGGCTGAGTTGAATCAAGATTATACACAGCTTAAAGATATTAGAGAACAAGGAAATTATGGGGTTAAACCCGTTAAAATTATCCAATTAACTGACCCAAATCGTCAACGAACCTTTGACTTACATCTCTATCAACCCCAACGTTGGAAAGCAGGAAAAACCTCGGTTGTTGTCGTCTCCCATGGATTAGGTTCTCACCCAGATGACTTTAAGGACTTAGGAAAACAATTGGCTTCCTACGGTTTTTTAGTCGCCATTCCTCAACATATAGGCAGTGATAAAGAAAAGTTAGAATCAATGCTTAATAATTATTCTCGTCAATTGTATGACTTAGAAGACTTTATTAATAGACCCTTAGATATTAGCTATGTTTTAGATGAGTTGGAACGGAGAAATAAGACGGAATTTAGTAATAGACTTAACTTAGATAAAGTGGGGGTACTGGGTCATTCTTTTGGGGGTTATACTGCTTTAGCTGTGGCCGGTGCAACTTGGGACTTTAATAATATTAGAACTTATTGCGATCGCCGTGTTTGGGAATTTAATCTCTCTATGTTGTTACAATGTCAAACCTTAAATTTACCTCAGCAACGGTATGATTTTCGAGATCCAAGAGTTGCTGCAATTGGTATTATGAACCCCGTTAATAGTGTGGTTTTTGGCTCAAAAGGATTAGCAAAAGTTGATATTCCTATTATTATTGGTGCGGGTACTAATGACCCCGCTACGCCTCCCATTATTGAACAAATCAGAACGTTTGCGTGGGTAAGTAGTCAAGATAAATATTTATTTGTTATGGAAGGACAAGCCCATTTTTTAACCCCCCCTGATGCCAATTCTCAGGTTAATCAGTTAGTTAGTCTATTAGTCAATTTTAAAGAAGTTGAACCCAATTTATTTACCATTTATGGTAATACTCAAGCCACCGCTTTTTTACAATTTTATTTAGCAGGTGAAGACAATTATCAGGTTTATCTTGAACCCGGTTACTGGCAGTCTATTAGTGACCCATCTTATCCAATTTATTGGCTTGATCGTTCAGCCGTTCCCACTTTAACTAATACTTATAATCGGTTTAAACCCAAAGAAATCCCGACTTTATCCCCTAATTAATGGGTATTGAAATCGGCTTATCAAGAAAATTTGAGTAAAACTACCAAATTTCAGTTAAATCCAAAATAAATCCAGTTAGAATATCTTCTCCCGATAGAGTTTGAGGATGACTTAAAATCTCTATTTCTTGTCCCAATCGATAGATTTCGACGGTTTGGCGGGATGGCTCAATTAACCAACCCAGTTTAACCCCATTCTCTAAATATTCTTGCATCTTTAATTGTAAGTCAGTGTACCGTTGATTTTTCAGATCACTAGGACTGACTAACTCAATCACAAAATCAGGCGCAAGCGGCGGAAAACCATCTTGTTGTGCGGACGTTAACTGATTCCAGCGAACTAACTGAAGCCAACTCACATCTGGACTTCTTCTCGCACCGTTAGGTAGTATAAACACAGTAGAAGAATCAAATACTTCTCCTTTACCATCTATATCTGCCCAATTTTTAAGTCGTTGGGTTAAACGGCTGTTTTTTCTACCTGCTGTGCCACCCGTCGGACTCATAATAATTAATTCTCCTTCTGTCGTCAGTTCTATTCGAGCAAGTTGCTCAGTACAGGCAAGCTGCTCAAATTGTTCGGGAGTAACTCTGAATCCTTGAGGAATAGTAATAGTTGGCATCTATTTGGCAAAAACGGGTGTGTTTAATTAGTTTTTATGATTTCTTACATACCCATAATTTCGTATCCTGAATCTACATAAATGACTTGTCCTGTAATACCACTGGCTAAATCACTAGATAGAAACGCTGCGGTATTTCCTACTTCTAACTGAGTTACCGTCCGTTTTAAAGGAGCAATTCCTTCTACATGGCGAATCATATCTAAGATACCGCCAACCGCAGAAGAAGCAAGGGTACGAATGGGGCCGGCTGAAATTCCATTCACTCTAATTTGTTTTTCGCCTAATTCCGACGCTAAATAGCGTACTGTCATCTCTAACCCTGCTTTGGCAATTCCCATTAAATTATAGTTCGGAATCACTTTAACACCGCCTAAATAGGACAAAGTAACAATACTTCCTCCTTCGCTCATGAGGGGTTTAGCTGATTTTGCCAAGCGAGATAGAGAATAAGTACTAATTTCTAAAGCCTGAGTAAAGACTTCTCTGGAAATGTCAGAAAAATCTCCCCCTAAGCCAGATTTATCGGCAAATGCCAAACAGTGGATTAAAATATCTAATTTTCCCCATGTTTTCTCGACTTCAGCAAAAACGGCATCAATTTGAGCATCATCCTGCACGTTACAAGGAACAAAAATACTAGGATTAAGGGGTGCGACTGTTTCTCTGACTTTCTTCTCAAATCGTCCTTTTTCGTCTGGAAGATAGGTAACCCCTAATTCTGCGCCTGCTTTATGTAATTGTTGGGCAATTCCCCAAGCAATTGAACGATTATTGGCAATTCCAGTTACCAGTGCTTTTTTTCCAGTTAAATCTAACATAGTCGTTGCGATTAAAATGTCAAGGATGAGGAAGGGGTTAATAATTAATAGCTGAATTTACCAACTATTAACTATTAACTATTCAGGTTACGCTATTTGGTTACTTAATCCAAACCGTTTTAGTGTTGACAAATTCATGAATTCCTTGAATTCCTAACTCTCGGCCATAACCTGAGCGTTTAATCCCGCCAAAGGGCAAACGGGGGTCAGATTTTACCATTCCATTGATAAAAACGCATCCTGCTTCCACTTCATTGATTAATCGTTCGGCTTCCTCACTATTACCTGTCCATGCACTTGCTCCCAATCCAAATGAGGTAACATTGGCTAATTCAATAGCCTCATCTAAAGAGTTGACTCGATAGACAGATGCAACGGGTCCAAAAAATTCTTCGAGATAAGCGGGACAATCTGAATCAATATTATTCAAAATGGTTGGCAAATAGTAATTTCCTTTCCCTTCTAAGGCTTTACCCCCTAAAACTACCTTTGCACCCTTATTCACGCTGGCTTGTACCTGTTGGTCAATTTCTTCTAAAATACTACGAGTAGCAAGGGGCCCAATATCCGTGTTTTCATCCATGGGATCTCCCACTTTAAGGGCTTTGAACTTTTCGAGCAATTGTGTTTCAAACTGCTCTGCAATAGACTCCATTAAAATAAACCGTTTAGCTGCGATGCAAGATTGACCATTATTAAGCATTCGGGCTGTAACTGCTGTATTAACTGCTTCTTCAATGTTGGCACTTTCTAACACAATAAATGGGTCACTTCCGCCCAATTCTAGCACGGTTTTTTTGATCTCTGCCCCCGCTACAGATGCTAAACTTGCTCCCGCAGGTTCACTTCCTGTTAATGTAGCTGCTTTGACGCAACTATTTCTAATCACCTGTTCGACTTGTGAAGCTCCAATTAAGAGGGTTTGGAACGATCCTTCGGGAAATCCTGCTTCTCTGATAATCTCTTCTATGGCTAAGGCGCACTGAGGCACATTTGAGGCGTGTTTTAACAGTCCTACGTTTCCTGCCATCAGCGCAGGTGCGGCAAAGCGAAAAACCTGCCAAAAGGGAAAATTCCACGGCATAACCGCTAGAATGATTCCTAATGGTAAGTAACGGACATAACTGGTGGTTGCATCTGTACTTGCAGGAACATCTTTAAGAAAGTCGGGTGCATTTTCGGCATAGTAACGACAGACTAAGGCGCATTTTCTAACTTCTGCGATGGCACTTTTAACGGGTTTTCCCATCTCAAGGGTCATTAATTGCCCATATTTTACCTGATCCCGTTCTAAAATTTCAGCAGCTTTGTATAACCATTGACTCCGTTGCGCCATCGAGGTTTTACGATAGCTTTGGTAAACCGTATCGGCTAAGGCGATTTTACGGTCAATTTCACCTGCACTAATGGGTTCAAACGTTTTAATGGTTTCTTCTGTGGCCGGATTGACTGTGGCGATACCCATAGACCTATTTTCCTGTTTTTCCTGTAAACAGTTTTATTATACTCTAGACCTGCCAGTTATATAGCGTTTCCCTCCCGTTGTGAGATACAGAATTAACCGCTTTGAGGCAGAAGGCAGGTGTTAGGATTTAGAGGTGTAAGCTAAGACGCATTCAAACTGGGTATTGGTCAATCTCTCCTGCCTCCTGCCTTTCTTCACAACCCAATTTAGATGCCTAACAGCTTACCTCATAAGAGCGGAAAACGTTATAAATCTCTGATGGAGGGTATCATAGCAATCAAACCTAAATTTCCTAGCACAATGAGTCCCACTGACAAATTACCTTCAGGGACGCTTACTAAGTCAACCTGATTAATCCCGAAAGCACGATTAGAAATATCACTCCGATAAACCACCCGATGAATATTAGGAATATCGCTTTTTACCCCTAAAAAAACGGCTGAATTATCAATGGTTGTTGAACTGGTTCCGGGTAAAGAAAAGGTCTGAAGAAGGGTGTTTTGTTTGTCATAAATATCAGCAAAAATAGTAAAGTTAAAGGTATCATCTACTGCAATTTGTGTTCCCACCGCCCTCACTGATTTGTTAAACGTTAAGGTAATGGGGCCGGGGTTACCGGGGGCCGGAAACTGACTAGAATCTAATCCTGTAAAGAGAACAGCGTCTCCTAAGCCAAAATTCGCCTCAACACCATCAGGCGGAGTATCGGTGCGAAAAACAAACGGAGGAGAAACAACAGCATCAGACGGACTATCAATATTATCGATATTAACGTTGATCTTTTTGCCGCTTTGAGAATTAATATCAAAATTAAAGGAGAGAAACTTAGTAACATCAGGTGGTACTTCAAAAGGATTAAAAATACCCAATTCATCCCAGAGAATAAAATCATTTTTTCCTAACGCTTCTCGGCTTTCAACCAGCGTCAAGGCAACAACTGAATTAGCTGTTAAAGTGAGGCTGAGTAAGGCGGGAAATATGACAGCAGATTTCATCATTTTGTAAAGATAAGTAAACTTAAGGATTAACTTTATGTTGGATGGTGATTAACAGTTTCTCTTACCTTATTCCAAAAAAAAATTAATTTTTGCTTAAATTTTATGATCCTTTTTATACAGACAAAGATATTTGAACGTCTGAAACCACCACAAAATTATCCCCATCTCAGTGTTTTCCAAGACCCCCTTCAGCTTAGAATGGAAAGACCGTGCTTATTTTTACTGAGAGACTGTAATTCTTGTGTCCATCGAATTCCCTTGGCAAAAATCCCCATCTTCACGACTGCTAACTCCTACTCTAAAGTACAGGAGTTATGAGCTTATTGCGTTTTTAAGCAACAAAAAGCATCAAAAAGCGTTTCTTATCGCCTTTGGTACATTAGGAATCACTTTGATGTCAGTTTCCCATGGAAAACTCATTCTTGCAACAGGAATGGGAGTCGGAACAATGTGGGGGGTGTATCATTGGCCAAAATGGCGTAAATGGATAAACTGGCAAGTTTTACAAAAATCTGTCCAAGGAAATAACCGTAATTTGGTTTTGGCTGTCGCTAGTGGGGGAATTGCAACACTTATCACCTATATTGTTGCATTAGCATGGACAGAGACCGAAAATCGCTGGTTAGTCATGGCTACCCTATTACAAAGCTTAGGAACATCTGCACTTTTGGGTTGGCTAATTTTGCAGGGATGGAGTCAAAAGAATAATCAGCTAAAAACGTCTTTTGAAACCTTAGTTAAAGATTTAACTGCTTCAGATCCCCTCAAGCGTTTAATTGCTATTCGCAGCTTAATCCACCTCCAAAAAAATTCCCATCTCACCGATTATCAAAAAGAACAGTTACATGAATATTTCACCTTAATGGTGACAACCGAACCAGAAACGAAGGTAAGACAGGCTTTATTGGACGCATTACAACAGGCAAAACAGTCTCAAATTCTTCTTCAACCCATGAAACAAAAAGAATCCTCGAAAATATCGGTGTTAGAATGACTAATATTGTTATTTAATAGAGAGACAAGGATTAACCGTGACCCAATCAACCAAATGGAGCGATCGCTTTGAAGGCTCATTACACCCTTCAATTGTCGTCTTTAATGCGAGTATTGGCTTTGATATTGAACTAATTGAGTATGATCTCACTGGCTCGGTTGCCCACGCCAAAATGTTAGCTAAAACAGGCATTATTTCCCCAGAAGAAGGAGAAACGCTCGTTTCAGGGTTAGAACAAATTCGTCAAGAATATCGAGAGGGAAATTTTAACCCCGGTATCGATCAAGAAGATGTACACTTTGCTGTAGAAAGACGCTTAACCGAAATTGTGGGAGATGTAGGCAAAAAACTACACACCGCACGTTCCCGTAATGATCAAGTAGGAACAGATATTCGTCTTTACTTACGGGATCAAATCAAGAAAATTCAGGAATATTTACGCACCTATCAGCAAGTTCTCTTAAAATTAGCGCAAGAGAATGTTGAAACCCTCATTCCGGGCTATACTCATTTACAACGAGCCCAGCCTGTCAGTTTAGCCCACCATCTCCTAGCTTACTTCCAAATGGCACAAAGAGACTGGGAAAGACTCACAGAAGTCTATCATCGTACCAATACCTCTCCCTTGGGATGTGGCGCATTAGCAGGGACAACTTTTCCCATTGATCGCCATTACAGCGCATCTTTACTAGACTTTGAGAATATTTATATCAATAGTATGGATGGGGTAAGCGATCGCGACTTTGCCATTGAGTTTCTCAATGCTGCTAGCTTAATTATGGTGCATTTAAGCCGATTAAGCGAAGAATTAATCCTTTGGGCTTCTAATGAGTTTAATTTTATCCGTTTAACCGATAGTTGCGCCACCGGATCGAGTATTATGCCCCAAAAGAAAAATCCTGATGTTCCTGAATTAATTAGAGGGAAAACAGGACGGGTTTTTGGTCATTTACAGGCGTTATTGGTACTAATGAAGGGGTTACCCCTTGCCTATAATAAAGACTTACAGGATGATAAAGAAGCCTTATTTGATGGTGTTAAAACCGTCCAAGGTTGCTTAGAAGCTATGACCATATTATTAGAAGAAGGCATCGAATTTCAACAAGAAAGGTTATCAGAAGCCGTCAATGAAGACTTTTCTAACGCAACGGATGTAGCAGACTATTTAGCCTCCAAAGGTGTTCCCTTCCGCGAAGCGTATAACCTAGTGGGAAAAGTGGTTAAAACAAGCCTTGCATCTGGTAAATTATTGAAAGATTTAACCTTACAAGAATGGCAACAACTCCATCCTGCCTTTGAAGCCGATATCTACGAAGCGATCGCCCCTAAACAAGTGGTAGCAGCCCGTAATAGTTATGGTGGAACAGGATTTGAGCAAATTCGTCAAGCTTTAAAGGTTGCCCGTTCTCAACTTGAAAAATCCTAGTTTTAGCTTAATATTATGGGTCTTGTTTGGCAGTATTTTAAAACCATTATAGGAGTTATCTTTCGTCATCCCATTACGGGAACAACCATTATTCCTGTATTACCTAATGGTCAAATTGTCCTTATGCAGCGCAAGGATAGCGGAAAATGGGGCTTACCGGGGGGACTGGTGGACTGGGGAGAAGATATTCCGACGGCTGCGAAACGGGAGTTAAAAGAAGAAACAGGGCTTGAGTTGCTCAAAATACGTCGTTTAGTCGGGGTTTATTCAAGTCCTCACCGAGATCCAAGAGTTCATTCTATTTCTGTCGTCATTGAAGCAGAGGTAAAGGGGGAATTTCAACCCGAAGATACTTTAGAAGTGTTGGATGTTAAAGCGTTTACTATTTCTGAGTTACCTATTGGTACGCTGTGTCATGATCATGACCAACAATTAAAGGATTATTTAGCAGGATTGACGGTTGTTGCTTAATTTTCTCGAAAAAGTATAGATATTGAACTCAAAGCTTTATCGTCTCACTACTCGCATAACTATTAATATAATCTTAAGATTTACTGACTCGCTTGATGGAAGGGTAAGATCGGGATGCCGCTTTATAGTATAAGTAAAACTAAGAGAAAACCCTGATACATTAATGATTATGCTAACGGTGGATGCTAACCAGTCTCCTACAAAGTCAAAAACGGCCACCAGTCGTATTCTAGTGGTGGAAGATGAAGCGGTAATTCGCGATATGGTTGTTCTGGCCTTGCAAGAAGAAGGTTATGAGGTAACAGCCGTAGAGGATGGCCGCAAAGCCCTAAATTTGCTACAGGAGCAGCCAGAAGAATCGACAGATGCCTTTGATCTGGTTGTGTTGGACTTAATGTTACCGCAAATTAGCGGTTTAGATATCTGCCGATTATTGCGTTATGAAGGCGATATCGTCCCAATTTTGATTCTTAGTGCCAAAGCCAGTGAAACCGATCGGGTTTTGGGGTTAGAAGTAGGGGCTGATGACTATTTAACGAAACCCTTTAGCATGAGAGAATTGGTGGCTAGATGTCGTGCTTTGATCCGTCGTCAAGGATTTAGTTCTCTTTCTAACGTTCCAGTGCGAAAATTCCGTGAAGTCATCCTATATCCCCAAGAATGTCGGGTCACGGTACGAGGGATAGAAATTAATCTCTCCCCAAAAGAGTTTCGTCTGCTAGATTTATTTATGAGTTATCCTCGTCGCGTTTGGTCGCGGGATCAGTTAATCGAACAAGTATGGGGGGCTGATTTTCTAGGAGATAGCAAAACCGTTGATGTTCACATTCGTTGGTTACGCGAAAAGATCGAACTCGATCCCAGTCATCCCCAATATCTTATTACCGTTCGTGGATTTGGCTATCGTTTTGGTTAAACGGGTTGAGAAACTCTAATGGACAGATTAATAAGAGGAAAAAACATTGATGATTTTGGGAATAATCATCGGCTTAGTCGTAGGAATGGGGTTTTGTTTATGGCAACGCTACCGTTTAAAGGCTCAAATTGCCAAGCTCCTGATTTTTTCCCCTGATATGGCTGATTTAGTTCCTTCCCTGTCCGTCGTATCTTTGGTCAATCGAGAAATTTCATACTTTAATAAGCTACGTCACAAGCAAGAATTCGCACTACAAACATGGCAGCAAGTATTAGATCAAGCTCCCATTGGATTTTTACGAATTGATGGGGAAAATCAACTTCTATGGTGTAATCAAGCAGCTAGAACCTTATTACATATCGATCGCTGGCAACCTGACCAAATTCGCCTGTTATTAGAGTTAGTACGTTCCTATGAATTAGATCAATTAGTGGAAAGCACCCGTTCCCAACAAACCCCTCAAGTCCAAGAATGGCTATATTATCCCAGTACGTTTTCCCTCGAAGAAGGCAATTCTGGGGAATTGGAGATGAATCAAGGCGCAATTGCCCTTAAAGGTTATGGTTATCCTTTAGCTCAAGGAGAAGTCGGTGTTTTTATTGAAAATCATCAACCCTTGCGAGATTTATCCCGTTCTCGCGATCGCACAGTTAGCGATCTGACTCATGAGTTAAGAACACCCCTAACCTCTATTTCTTTGTTGGCGGAAACGTTAGAAAATCGCTTAACCCCTCCTGAAAGTCGTTGGTCACAGCAAATTTCCCAAGAAGTCACACGTTTAATCACACTTATTCAAGAATGGCTTGATTTAAGCCAATTATATGAAGATCCTTATCAATATCTCAATCTTGAACCGTTATCTATTCGTAGTCTTATTGATGCGGCATGGCATACCCTTGAACCCCTTGCACAAGAGAAAGACTTAATCTTAAATTATCAGGAACAAGCTGAGGTAATGATTAGAGGCGATCGCAGCCGCTTAATTCAAGTTTTCCTTAATTTACTGGATAATGGCATTAAGCATAGCCCGATGGGGGCAGAAATCAAGGTTATCGTAGGCTATAATAGCTCAGAAAAGATAAGTATCGATTTTATTGATCAAGGCTCTGGGTTTGCACCGAAAGATTTACCCTATGTATTTGAACGATTATATCGAGGAGAAGCCTCTCGTACCCGCCAGCAACCCCCTGATAAAAAGAGTCTGCGTCAAGGAAGTGGGTTAGGATTGGCGATCGTACAACAGATTATACAAGCTCATAAAGGGTCAGTTTCTGCTAAAAATAAACCTGAAACGGGGGGAGCATGGTTACAGATTCTCTTACCATCAGAAAACAGCGATTGATAAGATTTTGAGAATTTTTGATTGTTTGAACAAATTCCTACTTTTGATTCAATAATTCTCGAAGAATAGGAATTTAAGATTTTTTGAAAGATCCCCCCTGCCCATAGTCGTATTGAGTTTGAACGAGTTCCTGTTTTTTCTCCTTGATACTTCACGGACTTTTCTGCACCACTAAGCTTATTACCTATGAATCAGGATGTTTAAAGTTAATAGACGGAAGGGGACGTGAATCAACCTCATCCCAAACCTTAGCCAATTGGGTGGTGTAATCCACCAAGTAAAGTGATAAAAATCGTGGAAATTGAAGTTGGATTAGAAGATAAAGAGAGAAAACTTAGCCCACTAGACTAAACCTTCTCTCTCCATAAACTTTATTAATGAGTTAATACTGTTTTGAACAGTTTATCATTAAGCTTCTGTGCCAGAATGAACATCAACTCCACTAATATTGCTAGGGTTACTCATGAGGACATCAGCTTCTTTGACAAAGCCGTTATAAGCCTCCATGCCATGTTCACCCACATCTAAACCTTCAAATTCTTCTTCTTCCTTAACTCGGATGCCAAGGGTTGCTTTCAGTGCCATCCAGACAATACCACTAAAAATAATGGTAAATGCACCGATCGCTAAAATGCCAATAATTTGACTAATTAATTGACCAACACCTCCACCGAAAAAGAGTCCACTTTCAAGGTCAAATAAACCAACAGCGAGTGTTCCCCAAGTTCCATTGACTAAGTGAACGGAAATCGCCCCAACTGGGTCATCAATGCGGATACTATCAAAGAAAGCAACAGCATAGACCACAATCACACCTGCTACTGCACCAATAATAACAGCACCGAAATAGCCAACACCAGCACATCCAGCAGTAATTCCCACTAAACCTGCGAGAATACCGTTAATAATCATGGTTAAGTCAGGTTTACCGTCTTTAAACCAAGAGGTAAAGGTAGCGGTAATCCCACCCGCAGCAGCCGCTAAGTTGGTGGTAACAGCGATATAAGCAACATTTTCATTCGCTGCTAATTCTGAACCGGGATTAAAGCCAAACCAGCCAATCCAAAGAATAAGACAGCCTAAAGTAGCAATACTGAGGTTATGACCGGGAATCGCACTAATGCGACCATTATTGTACTTTCCAGTACGGGGGCCAAGAATTGCAGCCCCCATCAAAGCAGCCCAACCACCAACAGCGTGAACGACAGTTGATCCAGCAAAGTCAGAAAAGCCAAGGCCACCTAACCAGCCACCGCCACTCCAAACCCAGTGACCAGTGATTGGGTAAGAAATCCCAACTAAGAGGACACTAAAGATTAAAAAGTCGGTAAATTTAATCCGTTCTGCCACAGCCCCTGAAACGATAGTTGCTGCAGTTCCTGCAAACGCTGCTTGGAAGAGGAAGAAGACAGGAACTGGTAGTCCCGCAGGAAAGGGATCTAAGCCATAGGTGGCTGCATCTCCACTGAGGAACCAACCTCCACCCCCAATAATCGGGTTTTCAGGACCGCCAAACATGAGAGAATAGCCAATTACCCAGTAGGAAATGGTGGCAAGGGCGAAAACAATCAAGTTTTTGGCGAGGATGTTAACTGCGTTCTTTTGACGACAAAGGCCAGTTTCTAACATCCCGAAACCAGCATTCATGAAGATAACCAGGACAGCTGCCACTAAGATCCAAATCGTGTTGAGATAACCTTGTAAGGTTTCAACATTTTCGTTGACACTTTCAACTGTGATCTCAATGATCTCCGTATCTTGGGCTGCAACCGCACTATGCCAAACAACAATGATTAGGGCGGTTAAAGGAATGCAGATTAACCACGCAGGAGGAAACCAGCGAGTGATTCCCTTAATGGTGGATAGGTAGTCAGGGGATGAGGCGGTTTGCGATCGCCTATGACTCGATGGTTTTGATTCTGTTAAGAGTTTTGTCATTTTGAGCTATGGTTGACTTTAGGTTACGACGTTTATTTGTTTTAAGATTTCAGAGCTAT
>JBFRWB010000166.1:0-25836 GCA_051439375.1 Microcystaceae cyanobacterium | reverse complement strand
TTCCATCTCTTGGGGGTCAATATCCACATAACGGTTGACCACCTCTAAAATTTCCTCTCGCATTTGGTTTAACAATTCAGGGTTTAAGCCAGCGCGATCGTGGGCGATCACTACTCTTAACCTGTTTTTTGCGTCTGTACTACTTTTGGATGGGGTTCGCCAAAACATTTTATCTAATAAATCATTAATCATATCGTTATAAAGCTCAACTTTAGTCAAGTTACCGTTTCTTAGCCTCCAAATAAACGACGACGCAAACGAGTTAATAGATTATCATGGGCGGCCATTAAATCCAAATAGGGGATATCTTCCCCTTGTAAACGCAGGGCAATATTATTAAAGGCCATGGCAGGTAAGGAGAGATTATCTTCTAAAATTAAAGGCTCACCTCGATTAGTAGAAATAATAATTCGTTCATCGTCGGGAACAATGCCCAAAAGGGGAACAACCAATAAATCCTGTATATCTTCTACTGAGATCATCTGTTTAAGTTGTACCATTTCCGGGCGTAAACGATTGACAATGAGGCGAATTTTCTCGATATTCGACGTTTCTAATAAGCCGACCACCCGATCCGCATCCCTTACCGCCGCCATTTCTGGCGTAGTCACGATAATGGCTTCTTTGGCCGGGGCGATCGCATTACGGAAGCCCATTTCAATGCCAGCAGGACAGTCAATCAGGATATAATCATAGCGATTAATTAACTGGCTGACTAAATCATTCATTTGTTCAGGATTGATTGCCTCTTTACTGCGATTTTGGGCAGCTGGTAACAGGACTAAATTGGGCTGACGCTTATCTTTAACTAAAGCTTTATCAATCTCACATTCTCCTGACACCACATCGATCGCTGTATAAACGACCCTTTGTTCTAAGCCTAATAATAAGTCTAGATTTCTTAACCCAAAATCTGCATCTACCAAGGCGACTTTAAAGTTTTGACGGGCAAGAGCCGATCCTAAGTTGGCTGTTACAGTGGTTTTTCCCACTCCTCCCTTACCAGAGGTAACTACAATGACATGACCCATAATGATTGAATATTTATAAAATAACTAAAGATTAACAATTTTTTAGGTTCTAGGGTTTAGGTTTTAGATATTTAAACCTCACACCTCACACTTAACCCTTTTCTCGCCACTCCTGCTTTTTGTCGTCAAACTGGTGGGTTTTCCAAAACTTATAAGCAGAAGCCAGATGAATGCCATCGGACGATAAATAGGCAATTTCTGGTTGCCAGTGATTTGGTTCGACGGTGGGGGCCCGGGCGACGCGATCGGCAATCCGCAACTGAGTCGGTTCCATGCGTAACGCCATGATACAGCATTGACCGTTCCCTTCCGTCCCGGCATGAGCGACTCCCCTTAAAGTTCCCCAGATTATAATATCACCCTTGGCAATTACATCCCCCCCCGGATTGACATCTCCTACGACAATGACAGTACCGGGGTGATCAATCGTAATTCCTGAGCGCACGGTTGATTTAACATACAATGGATTGGCCAGTAAAGGAGTCTTTAAAGGATCACTTTCTTTTAAAACAGGAAGAGAGGTTTGTTGTTGAACGCTATACCCTGCGGTGACTGCTGCGACGGCAGTTTGTCGCCGACTGGTGTGAACCCATTGGAGGTCTAAGTTAGCTTCTTCGAGGATTTCTGCTAAATTCTGTAGTTGACGACCATCTAACAGGCGATCTTGACTGATGAGATGAACCGATTGTCCTTTTTGCCATGTTAATTCACTTTGATGTAAGGCCGTTTTGAGGTCTTGGTGAAATTGTTGCCATTCCCCCTCATCCTCAAAGTTAATATTGGTGGGCAAGATTAACTGTAATTGCCCGTCTTCACTGGCAAGATGGACTTGGGGATAGTCGGGAATTGAACGTTTGGGGGAAAAATCAAATGTCATCACAGCAACAGAGGGAAGACTTTTATGGTCAGGATCAATTGATCCTTAGCTTAACCTGATTCGGCCTTGTGACTGTGACGCAAAGGATATGGGGGTTTGTTTCCTTGTTCTAAACTGCAACTAGATTTTATAAGTCGGACTTGGTATGAGTTCTTCAGCAAGTCCCAATTAAAATAGGGACGCAGTATTTTACGTCCCTATCTCACCATACTTTAATAGCAGAATTCCAGTGCAAGAACTGTTTAACGAATATATTCCTTAAGAATGCTATTGCGATTCGGATGACGTAATTTCCGCAATGCTTTTGCTTCTATTTGGCGAATTCGTTCACGAGTGACATTAAAAATCTGCCCAATTTCCTCTAAGGTTTTCATTCGTCCATCATCAAGACCATATCGTAACCGCAGTACATCCCGTTCCCGTGGACTGAGGGTATCGAGGACATTTTCTAAGTCTTCCCGTAATAAATTCTTAGATACTTCATCTTCTGGAGTCTCACCATCTGCTTCAATAAAATCCCCCAAACGGGAATCTTCTTCCTTACCGATGGGGGTTTCTAAAGATATGGGGAGTTGGGCAGATTTAGCAATGAACCGAAGTTTTTCGATGGTCATCTCCATATGAGTGGCAATTTCTTCTTCAGTGGGCTTGCGACGCATCTGTTGAGAGAGAATCTTCGTCGTTTTCTTGATGCGAGAGATAGTTTCGTAGAGATGGACAGGGAGACGAATGGTACGAGATTGGTCAGCGATCGCTCTGGTTATTGCCTGACGTATCCACCAAGTGGCATAGGTAGAGAATTTATAACCTTTTTCGTGATCAAATTTTTCTGCTGCCCGTATTAACCCTAATGATCCTTCTTGTATCAAATCTTGAAAAGATAATCCCCGATTCATATATTTCTTAGCAATGGATACCACTAAGCGTAAGTTAGACTGTACCATCTTATCCTTTGCTCTGCGGCCGATATGGAGACGACGTTGAAAAGGCTTTAACTCCATATTTACCGTTTCTGCCCATTCCTTATCCGTGGGAAAACGACCATTATGTTCTTTCCACTTCTCGTAAATTCGTTCTAAATCCAATAAATCAGCGATTTGACGGGCTAATTCGATCTCTTCTTCCGCACGCAAAAGACGGATACGGCCAATTTCTTGTAGATAAACCCGAATTGAATCTTCGGTATAGGGCTTTTTCTTGGGGTCGCGGCGGCGAGTGGCAGTAATTTTGTGGGTCTTAGGGTCGCTGGTTTCTTCGGTGGATGTTTCTAAGGACTCAGTCGTTGGGAAGTTGATTTCGTCCATGTCTAACGATTCATCCATTAGCGGCTTGGTGGAAAGAATAGGTGCCTGCGTCATGCCGTTTTCCTCTTGCTCCTTGCTGTGCAAAACTAGATGTGATTCAGTAAGTGTGTGATGGTCATTCATCAAGGGGAGATCCTGCTCTAATCTAATCTTAGCGATTAAAACTCGAATGGATCACTTTTTAGACAATTGACCGTCAAGATGTCAATTTTTTCTAAAGTAGGACTTCGATGAAAAAGACCTATCCGATTGTAGCTTCGATGACAAAAAAATGGGGATCATTTTTGGGGGAACTGGCAATTAATTTTGGCAATCCATTAATAACATAGATTACTTTACGGTATAAACTCTTATCTAAAGGTACAAATGTTTGGTAAATTTACCGATTTATTTTTACCCTTAATCTTGTTGTAAGAGAATTCTAACCTAAATTGCTGTGATTACTGTCACTTTCCCCCTAATTATTCTTCAAATCGTATCCGTCGAGTCACTAATCGCAATCCTTCTGGTTGGATTAAAATTGCAGATAACCAGTAATTTTCAGGGTTCTCAGGAGAAGTTGCCCGTTTAAACAAACCACCGGCTTGTAAAAGCTGCAATTCAAACTTATGAGGGGTCAAATAAGTATCGGGGGTTGCCATTTCTTCGATGGCTGTGCCAGCTAATAGGTTATCATCTAGAGGGGCCATGAGAATCACATCAAAATCAAAGGATTCTCCTACTTTTACGGTTTCAGGAAGATTTACCTTTACTGGGGGGGGCTGCATTCCAGAGGTGACATCACTGCGTTCTTGGAGAATTTCTTGGCGAATTAGCTTTCCGTTTCTATAATATTGGCGAGACCTTAAACTTGCGTCGAGCTTCATCTCTCGACTCTCATATTCACCGATTCCCTGAATCTCCGTAATCGTTTCTACAATCCACTGGTCATTTTCTTGAGTCCAAGATTGTAGTTGGGTTTTATATTGCAAATCTGGGTATCTTTCCCATAGTTGGCTTAAGGCTTGTTTAAGGGTTTCGTAGGTTAGACCATCGGGAGTGGTAAAGTCGGGACTGTAGAATTGAAGTACTTCTTCTAAGTCCTGTCGATTAGCAGCAGCTTCAATGTTTTCAATGAGGTTAGTTAATTCGGTGGGGGCATTCTTGGGGCTGGCCGCTTTTATGTGGGGCGATATACTTAAAGAGAGGCCAAGTCCTAAAGCGAAGGACACCAAATAGTGTTTAAAGGTCATTATGGTTGTACGGTTACGGTTTACGTTCCAAGTCTTAATAAAAGTTGACTTAGCCCCTATTTTAACTTGAGTTTTTCAATAATGGATAATGAGCAATGAATAATCATCCTTCAATTACGGGTTAATTTCGGATCTAAGGCATCTCTTAGGCCATCTCCAATATAATTAATGCTCAATACGGTTAAGAAAATAGCTAACCCCGGAAATAAAGCGGTATGAGGATAGGTCATAAATTGATCTTTAGCAGCATATAGCATTTGTCCCCAAGTCGGTACATCAGGGGGGAAACCTAACCCTAAAAAACTTAGGGTAGATTCGGTAATAATCGCATTTCCGACGGCTAAAGTTGCTGCTACAATAATTACACTTAAGGTATTAGGAAGAATATGTATCCAAATGACTCGTTGAGGAGAAGCTCCTAATGCGTTTGCCGCACTTACAAATTCCATTTCTCGTAATTTTAAAAAATTGGCTCGCACCAAACGAGCAACGGACATCCAATTTAAACTACCAATAACTAAAACAACTAAAATAAACGTTCCCCATTCTGCTCCTACTACCGTTCTTAAGCTTTCTCGGAATAAATAAACCACCAAAAGCAATAGGGGAAGTTGGGGTAAAGCTAGAAATATATTGGTCAATCCCATTAATAAATTATCAATTACTCCGCCATAAAAACCAGCGATCGCACCAATTATTGTTCCTAAACTAATTGATACAATCATGGCAGCTAATCCTACCATAACAGAGATTTTTCCCCCAAATAACACCCGTGCTAATTGGTCTTGCCCTAAGTCATTCGTACCGAAAGGATGAGCAAAACTAGGAACTTGGCTGGCTTGACTAAAATCAATTTTATCAATAGGTGTATGATAAAAGAGGGGAATAAAGAGAATGCTAGAAAGAATGATAATTAAAGCAATTAGTCCCAATAAGGCAGTTTTATTACGGCGTAACTTTTGATAACTTTTTTGATCAAAAAAATTCATCTTTATCACTATTAATGTGTTTGATTAAAATCTAATTAAGGTGATCACTAAACTCACCAAGAGAATAGCCATTAATAATAATAATCTTCGATGCCGAGAACTCCAAACCTTAATTTTTTGGATCGGAGCAGTCGGATATAAGGGTTGGGTAATTTTATCAGATACTGCCATCTCAGGAGATTGATAAAGGGTACAAGTTTTGGCATAGGGACGTTGAGGAAAGTCACAGCTATCATCAGCGTGATAGATACAATTATCACATAAATATTCCCCTTTATTGGCTTGATACAGAGGCATTCCGGGATGACCAAAAGCTTTCAACGTTTCTTGACAATAGGGACAAATAACGGCTTGTGAATCAATGGTTTGATGACACTTGGGACAGGTGTTCATAATGAAAACCGCAAGCTTTACTCAATATTTTCGTTATTATAGCTAAATCCATTCCATAATCTAGAAGTCAAATCCGGGTAAGTCGTCACCAACGTTAGGATCACCAGCATCCTCTTCATCCCCTTCTGTACAACCATAATCAAAAATACCAATACTAAAAATCAAATCATCTTCATCTTTCAAAAATCCTGTCGTCAGTGGAATATTAGTTTCATCAGCACTCTCTTTTGCTTGATCTTTTCCTAAAAAGGTAATCCCAATGTAACAACTTTCTCCTACCTGCCATTGATTATAATCATAGGCTGATTCAAAGGGAATATCCTGATCTGAAAAACATTCACTCCATGAAGGAATCCCATTAGCGACTTCTACGGGAAAATCTCCATTTTCTGCTTGATAACCCAGAATTTCCCGTTTTAAACAGCCCATTTGTGCCTTAGCATGACCATATCTAAACTTATCCACCGTAGCAACGTAACTGGGAATGGCGATCGCTGACAACATACCCAGAATGATGATCACAATCATCAGTTCTATTAAGGTAAAACCATCGGATTTTTGATCAATTGATAGGATGACAAGACAAAAACGCCTATGGGATAGGGATAGCAAGCATAACATTATAAACACCTGTATTGTTCTACAGGTCATAGAGATTCGCAGAAGCAACTCTAGTCTTCCCTATTATTGTCAAAGGCTGATCATCCGTGATTTTACGGAAATAATCGGCGAAAAGAGCTAATTTGTAAGGCTTAAGCCCCTTTTACTCCCTATCATATTGTAATATTTATTTACTTTCTTTTACTTTTCGTTAAACTTAAGAAGGGAGTTTCAGATTGGCTTGACTTAACGGTTCATCTAATTCTGCAAGTTTAAAGCCCATTTGACATTGATATAGGGCAGGTTGTTGAGGTTTAGACAACCGTAGTGAAGAACCACAACCGAGACGGCCTTGATACCAACGAGGTTGGCCTTGATGGGTAGCTAACAAACAACTTGAACAAATTTGTTGAGTAGAGAGAATTTGCTCATCAGTTAAAACGACTAACATGACATGACTCCCAATATTGATCCCCTATTGAATTGACTCTATTGTAATCTGGATTTTCTAAAAAACTGATCAATTCGCTACATAGCTTAACGTAACTTTTATAACAGAAAGAGAATCTAGACTGGTGAGTTACCTTTTAAATAAAAGGAAAATTTTCTACAATAGGGTACTTGAAAGGCTTAGGGCCATACTTCTCTAACCCCTCTCATTAAATTGCTAAAGGAATTGACTAACTGTGACTCAAACCAATTTAGACTTTTTAGCCGAAAGTGATCCAGCGATCGCCTCAATTATTAGCCAAGAATTACAACGACAACGGGATCATCTGGAATTAATCGCCAGCGAGAATTTTACCTCCCCCGGGGTGATGGCAGCCCAAGGATCGGTTTTAACCAATAAATACGCCGAAGGATTACCCAAAAAACGCTATTATGGCGGTTGTGAATATGTGGATCAAGCAGAACAATTAGCAATTGATCGGGTAAAACAGCTATTTGGGGCAGCCCACGCCAATGTTCAGCCCCACTCTGGCGCACAGGCTAACTTTGCTGTCTTTTTAACCCTATTGCAACCGGGGGATAAAATTATGGGGATGGATCTCTCTCATGGGGGACATCTAACCCACGGATCCCCAGTTAATGTATCAGGAAAATGGTTTGAAGTCTGTCATTATGGGGTTGATCCCCAGACAGAACGGCTTAATTTCGAGACGATTCGGGAATTAGCCCTCAAAGAACGACCCAAATTGATTATTTGTGGTTATTCTGCCTATCCTCGCATCATTGAGTTTGAGAAATTCCGAGCGATCGCTGATGAGGTTGGGGCTTACCTATTGGCCGATATTGCCCATATTGCCGGATTAGTGGCGACGGGACACCATCCTAGTCCTATTCCTCACTGTGATGTAGTCACTACGACAACTCACAAGACTTTACGAGGGCCAAGGGGTGGTTTAATTATGACCAAAGATGGGGACTTAGGTAAAAAACTCGATAAATCGGTTTTTCCGGGGAGTCAAGGTGGCCCCCTCGAACACGTTATTGCAGGGAAAGCCGTTGCCTTTGGAGAAGCATTAAAGGCCGAATTTAAGACCTATTCAGGACAAGTTATTGTAAATGCCCAAGCGATGGCGGCTCAGTTAAATAAACGGGGCTTTAAGCTGGTTTCTGATGGTACAGATAACCATTTAACGTTGGTTGATTTACGTTCGATTAACATGACGGGGAAACAGGCTGATAAATTACTCAGTGAAATTAATATTACAGCTAATAAGAATACTGTTCCCTTCGATCCAGAGTCTCCTTTTGTCACCAGTGGTATTCGACTAGGTTCACCAGCTATGACGACAAGAGGGATGAAAGAAACAGAATTTACAGAAATTGGCGATATCATTGCTGAATATTTACTCAATCCCGATGATAGTACCATTAAAACCCAATGTCGTCGTCGAGTGGCAGCCCTTTGTGAAGCCTTTCCGTTATATTCTCATCTCACAATTCCCGTTCCGATGATGGTTTAAGGTATCGGGTGTCGGGTATCAGGTATCGGGTGTCGGGTATCGGGTATCGGGTGTCGGGTATCGGGTGTCGGGTGTCGGGTATCGGGTGTCAGGTATCGGGTATCGGGTATCAGGTGTTCAAACCTTGTATCTTATACCTCATACACACCCAGTCAATTTCTGACTGTTGAGAAAAGCGAAAGTACAGTAATCTAGGGGAAACTCATTATCGTTAACAACGAATGGAAATTCCAGCCGAACTTTACCATCTCATTGCCTTTGCGATCGCCCTTTCGGTCGTTTGGGGGATGACACCTGTTGTTAAACATTTCAGTTTAGCGAAGGGAGTCGGAGTAGATCGCCCTAATCATCGTAAAATGCACACTAAACCCATGGTTCGCTTGGGTGGAGTTTCTATTTTTGCTGGATTTTTAATTTCCTTACTGATTACTTGGTGGTTAGGGGGGTTTGGCTGGTTACCTCCCCAACAGGAATGGGAAATTTGGGGGGTGGCCTTCGGGGCGATCGCTTTCTTTTTATTGGGGTTAGCGGATGATCTATTTGGCCTCCCTGCGATCACTCGTTTAATCTTACAGATGGCGATCGCAACGATAACATGGCAAATGGGCGTTCGTATCGAATTTTTATCAATCCCCTTTAATGGTTTAATTCAGATTGGCTGGCTGAGTCTTCCCCTAACTCTTTTTTGGTTGGTGGGAATGGTTAATGCGATTAATTGGTTGGATGGGTTAGACGGACTCGCAGCAGGAATTTGCGGAATTTCGGCGGTCGTTATGCTTATTTTAAGTCTTTTTATGGAACAACCGGCGGCGGCTTTAATTGCGGCGGCTTTAGCCGGAGGATCATTAGGATTTTTACGTTATAACTTCAATCCTGCTCAAATTTTTATGGGGGATGGTGGGGCTTATTTTATGGGGTTTACCTTAGCGGGTGTGGGTGTGGTTGGGTTAGTCAAAACCGCCGCAGTAACGACGGTAGCAGTAACGGCTGTGTTGTTACCCTATTTGGTTTTAGCTGTTCCTCTATTAGATATGTCTGCTGTGATTATTTCTCGCATTACTAAGGGGAAGTCTCCTTTTATCGCTGATAAACGCCACATACATCATCGCTTAATTAATGCGGGCATTTCCCACCGTCAAACGGTCTTATTTATCTATGCGTTAACCCTCTGGGTAGGGAGTTTAGCCTTGGGGGTTTCTAACATTCCTAGTGGTTGGGGATATGCAGTAGGGGCAACGGTATTGTTAATTTATTTAGGATGGCAAGCTTGGCGAGATCGTCATAAGTCTCAAAACTGATCGTATAGCCCGACAGGCAAGGCAAAAGTCAAAAGTATGTAGAGGAAAGATTGATTTAGAGTCAGTCTTTTCTTTTTTTCTTTAAAAGAGTAAATTTTACTCCGAATTAAGCAATAATTAAGCCTCAATTAGTAAGGGTATTTTGCCTATCTATGGATAGATAGTAAAGTTAACAATATTTAAGATCTGACAAGTTTCTTGACAAATCTAGTTAAAGAAATTAGGATACAGATAAAAATAATTAACTTACGTTAACATTACGGTGTATGACTACTAGACTAAGTAAAACTTTGAGAGTGGTTGGGGTGTCTTGCTTAGTGACATCTGCTCTGCTGGCAACAGAAAGGATGTTGTCTTTAGCCCAAACCCTTGTGATAGATGATTATACGGAAGGTGGATCGCCTGTGGGCTTTTGTGCCGGAGTAAACTTGAACCAGTGTACTCACTTCAATACCTTGCCACCTTTTATACCTAACCCCACTTTGGAAGATACCCAGACAGGATTCACAAATGTAATTGGTGGTTCAAGACAGCTGAATATAGCAGGAAGTACCCTAAATAATACAACAGAAGCAACTGCTGGGCAGGATGCCAACTTTGGAATTAGCCAAAATAATCCTCAGCTATCATTAGCAAATAGAGGAGGTTTCAACAGTAAAGGGACTGCCACCTATGATGCAAATGGTTCAGGTTTAAATTTGGGCGCTGGGAATACCATAGACTTCGATTTAAGCACCTTCGATTTTTTTGAGTTTCGATTTACCGGGCAAGATCAAAACGCTAGGCTAACCTTGGCTTTTACGAGCAATTTAGGGGAAGGAAGCGAAGTGACTCAGGATGTGTTTCAAGACCTGAATGCTTTTGCAGTAGGGGAAACAGAAAGAATCGTTCAATTCAGCCTCAGTGATTTTAATCAAATTAATTTTACAGACATTGATAGAATTGCTTTTTCTATCGAGGGAACAGCCAATAATCTGGATGCTGAGTTTGATTTAGTTCAATTTGGTCAAGAAGAGGTGGTGGAACTTCCTGAACCCGGTACGCTATTAGGTTTAGGTAGCTTAAGCCTGTCTATTTTTGGGGGCAAAGTTATTAGATACATCAAACTGTGGGGGAAAAAACATTAGATATATGGCAGTGAACAGTTAACGATTCACTGTTCTAACCTTAATTTGTACTACTATAACCATGAACTATAAAAACACAGTCATTATTTTAAACAGGGTTTACAGCATTAAAGGTTCTTGAGATAGAATTAGATGCTTAAGCTATAGGATTGAAGGATAACATTAAGTAAAAGATTAATTGATAAGAGATAGCGATCGCTAGTCTCTTAACTTTTTCGTGTATTTATGAAGTACCTTTTTACAGTAGATAATGAGTAGTTGCTCAAGGGTTATGAACGATTGCTCGATGGTTATAGTTAATTCAAATAAGAATGAGAAAAAAGAGTTTTCTATCTACTGACTTTTGCATGAATATCTTACCCGTAGGGCTATAAATCTTCCCACACTTCTTAATCTCCCCACACTTATTTTTTAATTTTTAATTTTGAATTGTGCGTAGCACTATATCTCAACCCGTCAATTTAAGATTGACCGACCAGTAGCGTAGCACTGTAGATTGTCCTAAACTTATTTAGTACTGCGATTATTTTTAGATTATGACCCCAGAACAGATTATTGTTCCCCTCGATGTTCCCACCACAGAAGCAGCGATCGCATTATTAGATCAACTCCCAGATGTTACTTTCTGGAAGGTGGGGTTAGAGTTATTTGTCGGAAGTGGTTCAGATATTTTAACCATTCTCAATCAACGGCAAAAAAAGATATTTTTAGACCTTAAATTTCATGATATTCCCCAGACAATGGCGGGTGCTTGCAGTTCTGCGGTGCAGCATAAAGTTGATTTAATGACAGTTCACGTCACAGCAGGAAAAAATGCTTTAAAACAAGCAGTTACAGCTATTAATTCTGCGTCTCATCGTCCCAAACTGTTAGGTGTCACCCTCCTTACCAGTTTAACCGCCAGAGATTTGGCCTTTGACCTGAAAATTCCGCTAGAATTACCTGAGTATGCCCTACAAATGGCTCTATTAGCCCAAGATTGTGGCCTCGATGGGTCAATTTGTTCCCCCCAAGAAGTGACACAACTACGACAAGTTTGTGGTGAGTCCTTTTGTTTAGTTTGCCCCGGTGTCCGTCCCACATGGTCACAAAAAGGAGATCAACGTCGGGTGATGACTCCCAAGGAAGCCTTTAAGGCCGGTGCAAATTATTTGGTCATTGGCCGTCCCATTACTCAAGCCGTTAACCCAGTAGAAGCATGGCAGCGAATTTGCGAAGAAATTTCCGACGTTTAATGGCTTTTGCCATTGTGTTTGTCTTGGGAACGCCTTTTCCCTTACAGAGTCAAGAAAAATCCCCAAGCTGTCCTGATAATTTACCTGAATTAAGTGAAAAACTCTTGACAGATTTGCCATCCTATACGAACCGAGTTATTCAGCGATCGCAGCTTACCCGATATCCCTTTGAGGATACTTACATCATTTTGGCCAGTCAAGGGGAGTTTGAACCGTTACCGTTAAAAAATCTGCAATATCAACCTGTTTTTCCCAATAGTACCGAGCAGCTTTTTTTTACAACTTTAGAAAGACATTATCTTAATCAGCGAGTTGTGACCTATCAAAGTTACTATTGGGTCTTTTTGGAAAGAGATAATGATAAGTGGTATTTAGTGAAGGTTTTATCGGCTTTAGCATCTCTAAACGAAGATGATGTTCCTTTACCGCCTCAAGATGCCACTCAGGGGGCAATTGGCCAAGGGATTCAGTTATGGTTACGAGATTGTCAATTTGTTCCCACTGCAACTTCAGATTAAATGAGTATTCCCAACAGTTTTGAATGGGACGAGAATAAGCGTCAAGCTAATATAGAGAAACACGGGATTGATTTTGCGAGGATTGCACGAATCTTTACTCATCCCATTGTAGAATGGGCAGATAACCGTCGTGATTATGGCGAAACGAGAATGATTTTACTCGGAGTCGTTGATAATCGGGTTCTCTGTATGGTCTATACTATGCGTGGATCTATCTGTCGTATTATTAGTGCAAGGAAGGCAAACCAAAATGAACGACGAGCATATTACCAGAGTTTCCCTAGAAGAATGGATGAAGATGACAGATGAAACAGACTGGTCTAGGGTAGATGCTATGACTGAAGAAGAAATCGAGCGTAACGCATGGGATGATCCTGATAATCAACCGCTTCCTGATGGGTTTTGGGATGAGGCCGAGGTGATTTACCCTCAAGAAAATGTAGTGGTTAAAGGATGATTGATATACTCCCACCCTACTTGCAGAACGGGGATTTTTCTCAGAAAATCTGAGGAACTTTCTCAGAAAATCTTAGATAATATTTCCCCAACTTTCTCTATGAAAATAAAACTTTGTCGAGCGTCAAGCTACTGACGTTCAGGCGTTAGTAACTGGTAACTGAAATGACATAATAAGTTAAGATTTGTAAAGTAAAGTAAATTAGGGGATTAAGATGACGAAGGAAGTAATTGTCATTGGTGCAGGAATTGGAGGCTTAACGGCGGCTGCACTGCTGGCTAAACGAGGGTATGAGGTGACTGTCTATGACCAAGCCATTGTACCGGGGGGATGCGCTTCTACGTTCAAGCGTCGAGGGTTTACCTTTGATGTAGGGGCAACTCAGGTAGCAGGATTAGAAAGGGGAGGGATTCATCACCGTATCTTTCAAGAATTGGAGATCGAGTTACCTGAGTTTACCCCTTGTGATCCCGCTTGTGCGGTCTTTTTACCCAATGAAACGACCCCGATTAATGTGTGGCGAGATCCCCAGAAATGGCAAGTAGAAAAACAAAAACAGTTTCCGAATAGTGAACCGTTTTGGCAATTATTAAACACTCTTTTTCAAGCGAGTTGGGACTTTCAAGGCCGAGATCCGGTTTTACCCCCTCGTAATCTTTGGGATGTACAGCAACTTGTTAGTGCGTTACGACTCAATACTTTTGTTACTGTTCCTTTTACCTTAATGACGGTGGGGGATAGTTTACGATTATTAGGATTGTATGGGGATCAGCGATTAAAAACGTTTTTGGATATGCAGTTAAAACTTTATTCTCAGGTAGATGCTGATCAAACAGCTTTACTCTATGCTGCAACCGCTTTATCTGTTTCCCAAGATCCTCAAGGATTGTATCATTTACAGGGCAGCATGCAGGTATTAAGCGATCGCCTTGTTGAAGGGTTAACCAAATATGGCGGAAAGATTCATCTTCGTCATCGAGTAGAAAAGATTTATACAGAGAAAGGAAAGGCGGTTGGGGTAAAAGTTTATAATCAAAAAACTGGGGATATTTTTATTCAGACAGCCGATCAAATCGTGGCGAATGTGACGGCTCAGAATTTAACAAAATTAGTAGGGGAACAAACTAAATCATTCTTTTTTAATCGTTTTAAACAACGCATTAACAATTTAGAACAACCTTCTGGTGCATTTGTTATTTATCTGGGAATCGATCAAGCAGCTATTCCAGAAAATTGTCCTCCCCATTTACAATTTCTCTATGATTATAATCAGGTAATTGGTGAGAATAACTCTTTATTTGTTTCGGTTAGTAAAAAAGGGGACGGCCGCGCACCAGAAGGAAAAGCAACCCTGATTGCCTCTTCTTTTACCGATGCTAATCAATGGTGGACTCAAACAAAAGAAGAATACGAACAGTTAAAACAACATTATACAGAAACAGCGATCGCTCGTTTATCTCAATATTTTAATTTAACCCCAGAAACCATTATTCATCAAGAAAGTGCCACCCCTCGTACCTTCGCTTATTACACTGCCAGAGATAAGGGAATTGTAGGCGGAATTGGTCAAAGAATTTCAACATTTGGACCTTTTGGCGTAGCAACTCGTACCCCTATTAATCATCTCTGGTTAGTGGGAGACTCTACCCACCCCGGAGAAGGCACAGCAGGGGTTAGTTATTCAGCGTTAACAGTCGTTAGACAGTTGATGCAAGTTCAGAGAAGTTGAGTTAGAGAGTATCCCAAAAATGCAAATTGCCATTGATTCTGAGTAAATTATCTGTGCTGTTTCCCCCCATCTCTCTATTCTTACAATAAATCACGTTAACTCTGTTTCTGAAAGCTTTTATTTTTGCTTTCTTTTCTGTCGAAAACTCCAAAACTTATGCAGAAGAAAATTATAAGGCGTTAAAATAACAATAATAATCATCGTTGCGTAAAGATACCAAATATTAATAATATCCACCAATAAATACATAATCATCAAGTTTAATAAATAACTCGAAATCATCACACTGTAATATTTCCACATCTCTCGCCAAAATAATTTTCTTTTCGTTTTAAACGTATAGTATTTATTCAAATAAAAGCCGATAAAGTTGGTTACAACAATAGAAACAACGGTAGAAATTAAATAATTGAGCTTTAATAAACCAGTAAACCCATACATAATTAATAAGCTTAATCCGGCACAAAATCCGCCTATAACGAGAAATCTGAAAACTTTCCTATCAATAATAGTTCTAATTTTTGCTTGTAGCATAAGTTTTGAGTTCACTAGAATTGCTTAAGCATTGTTACAAAATGCGACCCAACCTTGAAGGGATTTTTAATTAGGATAACTTATCTATTTTGTTAATAAAGATTGAATTATTTAAACTTTACATTTTTTTGCCCTCTAAACCCCGATTAGGATGTTTGACATCTGTGATCTCTGAAAACCTTATACAGCAAAATGTTTGAATGCGTGACTTTTGCGTAGCACTATATATTTGCCCCCTAACCTCCAAATGGGGAACAATGAACACCCCAATATTGGGTTTCTAAGTTCAGGTAAACTTCAGGTAGTTAGTCAATATGAGAGGTCAAAATTATGACTTTAGCAAAGGTAAAAACTCTCTATGATCAAGATTTTGCTTTGTGGATAGAAGCAACGGTTAAGCAATTAAAATCTGGGGATTTATCACAGGTTGATTTAGAAAATTTAATTGAGGAGGTAGAATCTTTAGGAAGAAAGGACAAACGGGAATTAGAAAATCGTTTAACTACGTTATTTGAACACGCTTTAAAACGGTGTTATGTTCCTTAATATTCCCTCAAACTCCTCAAGAACTAACATCAAACGCCGTTGACTGCTCTTCTGGGCAAAATTCGGTTCGATCTCCCTGACATTAACTGGTTACCGATGACCAATAATTAGTTACTGTAGAGTGTCAAAAATGGCTCGAGGCAGATTTGAACTGCCGACCTTGGGCTTATGAGTCCCCTGCTCTAACCAACTGAGCTACCGAGCCTTAATCTCACGCCCTTGCTATTATAACTTAAAATGGAACAAATGGAGGAAAAAAATAGGCATTCTGCAAAATACAAAAAACTTCGTAAATATATTAGTTTTGTTAAATCTTTATCGGAATATAAAAGACTGATTTCCTTCAATAATTTGACCAATATAAAAGGATGAAATTCCTTGAGTAGTAAACCAATCTAAGGCCACCTCCTTTTGTTCTGGTGCAACAATAATCACAAACCCCACACCTAAATTAAACGTCTCTAACATTGCCTCATCAGATACTTTCCCATTGCTCTGAATCCATTGAAAAATAGGAAGTCTTTCCCAAGAATTAGGTAAAATTTCAATGGCTTGATTCGGTTGTAAACAACGAGGTAAATTTTCAGGTAAGCCTCCACCTGTAATATGCGCCATACCATGAATATCTAATCCTGCTTTAATTCCATCTAAGACAGGTTTTACATAAATTTGAGTAGGGGTTAATAAGATTTCTCCTAGACTCTTCCCACCTAATTCCTTGGGACAATCTTCCCAGTTATACCCTTGATTTTCAATAATTTTTCTCACTAAACTAAAACCGTTACTGTGAACACCACTACTCCCTAGTGCGATCACCACATCTCCTACTTGCACCTGTGATCCTTCTAATAACTGAGACTTTTCTACAATTCCCACACAAAAACCTGCGACATCATATTCTCCCATCTGATAAAATCCAGGCATTTCTGCTGTTTCTCCTCCCAATAAACTGCACCCACTTTGACAACAACCTTCAACAATTCCTGTTACTACTTCTGCTAATTGTTGAGGATTTAAACGACCTGTTGCTAAATAGTCGAGAAAAAAGAGCGGTTCTGCACCTGAAGTTAAAATATCATTGACGCACATAGCCACTAAATCAATACCAATCGTATCATGTTGATTAATAGCCTGAGCAATTTTTAACTTTGTTCCCACACCATCTGTTCCTGATACTAAGATAGGTTCTTGATAACCAGAGGGTAACTGGAAAAAGCCGCCAAAGCCCCCTAAACCACCCAATACTTCTGGTCTAAAGGTACTTTCGACTTTTTTCTTAATGTTATCAACAAAGGTTCTTCCTGCCTCTACATCTACCCCTGCTGCTCGATAGTCCATTAATTAATCCTCAAAAATCAATAAGGTGCAAGGTGTGATGTTTGAATATTCAATCTCTAAAATCTAACACCTAGCACCTCAAACTTATCTTATAAAGAAAGACCTAAATTTAATCCAAAAATGCCATGAACAATCAATAAAATCATGGCGGCTGCCCCTAAATAGGCGTGAACACTACGAAAGAGTTCTTTTTGCTCTCCACCAAACCCTAGAAGAGAAATAATGCCATTTAGTCCTAAAACTAAGATAGCAATTGATCCCGTCCAAAAGTGAGTACTTTCCAAAATTGGATGATTCTGAATGACAAGGGACAGAATCCCCCCTGTATAGCCTAAAGCAATAAATAAAAACATCCAAGGGGCAATTTTGCGGTGAGCCGCCCGTTTTTCCATGGCAACCTCACCATCTTTGGTTAAACGACTTGTCCATCCTGTATAGACAACCGCACTCCCCATCATTAACACAACTGTTCCCATCATGACAGGATGTCCCCATTGAGTAATGACATCAGGCATTTCCATCGACCGAAACAAAGCAGCGATCGGCTCTAACCATTGACTAAGCGTGTCTCCCATCGTTTTTGTCCTTCTGTAATTGTTACATTTCTTAATAAAGATTTTAGCATTATTAAGAACACTAGGGGAAAAAATCTCAAGTTACGAAAATTTGTCTTAAAATTATCACTAATACTGAAGTTGAACGGATCTCAGATATCCTGTAACTCAGTCAAATGTTATTGTGTACCTGATGACTACGGAAAAACCATCCTTGGTCTGAAGGTGTGAGGATTGTTATCGTGTGGGGTTTTTCCATGAAAAATTTGTCATTTTGCTTCGATTTGTCTTTTTTTAAAGGACTATTTCCATATTTACTTGGGTTAGGTTTTCTAGGGATTCCTTGTAATTCCATTGCAGTCAACGCTCAAACTTTACCCCCTCCACCAACCATTAGAGTTCCCAGTAAGCCACCCACCCCAGCCCCTCTTCCACCAACTTCTACTCCTGTGACGACTCCTCAACCAGTAGAAGTTCCCGTTTCAACCCCAACCTCTAATTCTGCCGCTTCTTCCTCTGTACGAGAATTTACCTTTCAAGCCCCTTCAGGCAGTACACCGGCTCCTACTTCAACGACAGAAAATAATCAGCCTTCTGTCCTTTCTGCTACGACAACCGCTAACTTTTATCGGGTAGAAGTATCTGCTTCAGATGGGACGATTTTAGAAAAGGTTAAAGCCATCGAACCTTTTGCTTTTTGGCAACAAGAACAACAAATTGTCTATGCAGGACGGTTTCATCAAAAAGATCAAGCTCAACAGCGAGTGCAAGAATTAACTCAACAGGGATTATCCGCACAAATTGTGCCAATTAGTCCATAAATCAGGTCATTTATTCTAGCTGCTCTTTTATCAATCGCACGTCTTTTTATGATGATTCCTGTAGGGGGGTGAATAGTATTCACCCCTAAAAAATACCTTAAAGCTCCTTTAATGATTCTCTTGCTCAGGGAATAAAGGTGCCACCCAGATTCGAACTGGGGATAAAGGTTTTGCAGACCTCTGCCTTACCACTTGGCCATGGCACCGAACTTTTACACACAGGCTCTCATCATAACAAACATCTATTCTTTGATCAAGAAAACCGCTAAAATATTAACGGATGTAACTAATCAAGGCGATCGCTTAACTAGAAGTCAAACACTACGATACCCTAGAGTGAGTCCCCTAAAATTAAATTATTTCCTCAACATTACCTATGACCGCTATTCGTATTGGTTCTCGCAAAAGTCAACTTGCCCTAGTGCAAACCTACTGGGTACAAGCAGAGCTACAAAAACACTTTCCCAACAGACAATTTGATGTTGAAACCATGAGTACCCAAGGGGACAAAATTCTCGATGTGGCCTTAGCAAAAATTGGCGATAAAGGTTTATTTACCAAGGAATTAGAGGTAGGAATGCTCAATAAAAGCATTGATTTTGCTGTTCATTCCCTCAAAGACCTCCCGACGAACCTACCCGATGGTTTAATGTTAGGGTGTATTACTAAGCGAGTTGATCCAGCAGATGCTCTAGTCGTTCATGAAAAACACAAAGATAAGCAACTCCATACCCTTCCCGAAGGTGCAGTCATTGGCACATCCTCCCTGCGAAGATTAGCTCAACTGCGCTATCACTTCCCCCATTTAACCTTCAAAGATATACGAGGTAACGTTAATACTCGTTTGGCTAAACTAGATGCAGGAGAATATGATGGGATTATCCTAGCAGCAGCAGGTTTAACTCGATTAGACATGAGCGATCGCATTCATCAAATCATTCCCTCTGAGATTTCCCTTCATGCCGTTGGACAAGGTGCATTAGGAATTGAATGTCGTCAACAAGATCCTGATGTGTTAGAAGTGCTGAAAGTCCTAGAAGATCAGCCAACACGCGATCGCTGTTTAGCTGAACGGGCTTTTTTACGGGAATTAGAAGGGGGCTGCCAAGTTCCCATTGGGGTGAATACAGTGATTGAGGGGGATAATTTAACCCTTACAGGGATGGTGGCTAGTTTAGACGGTCAAACTTTAATTAAAGATACTCTAAGCGATCCCGCCACGGAGGCTGAAACCTTGGGTGTAAAATTAGCCCACCGTCTCAAAGAAGCGGGGGCTGATCAAATCCTAGCTGAAATTTTTGCCCAAATTAATCGGGAATAGGGAGAAAATTTAATATATTTATTCTATTCTTTCGGAGAATAAGAGTAATGGAATTTATTTACTGCTTCCTGTGCAACGGTCATAGTTAAGCGGATTTGCTCAAACTCTGTTAATTCTTCCCAATCAGCTTTTGTTGTTGTAGATTGAGAACGCATAGTATAGACAACTGGCCGAGCAAAGACTTGTAAATCATCGGTTGTCCAACTACTCCATAAGGGTTGAACACATTCTACAACTTGATTGAGTGGGTCTAGATTATTACTAGCCAGTTGTTCTGCTCGATTTATAATATTTTCAATAAGGATTTTTGGGAGAAAATCAGAGAATTTTTCGTATAAATCTGCCCTAAACTGACTGGGAGATGGAGATTCAGCCTGAGACCACTGCTGATTAAGCTTATCAAAAAAAGCATGAGCTTGGTGATTGATTTCTTCATCTATCCCGTCTAATAAAGAGAATTGGTGTTCAATCGCCTCAAAATATTCATCTGTTTGGGGATCAAGAGGATTCCACGGGTAATTTTCCCCTTCTTCAAGGTCTAAAAGAACTTCTAAGAGTTCTTCACGAACGTTTTCGGCAGGACACTCATTTTGGGAGTTTTGAGTCGGTTGTAAAGTCATTTTTGAAACTCCTTTCACAGCTAGGATCATTTTTTTAGCATTAATAGCTACAGAGGGAAAGTTCTTTTTCCGTAGAAAAAGAAAGAATGCCACTTGCGCTAATCCTATATGTTAAAAGATTAGGGTTCACTGTTTGCTGTTCACTAATAACTTTTCACTCACTAATAACTTTTCACTCACTAACTGCTTACTGTTGATTGAGTCTCCGCTCTTGCTCTTCATACCCAAGACGGGGGGTAACTTGAGTACGGGGTAAGGGTTGGGGTTCGGTTTCTTCCCCAAGACGGTCAATGGGATCGTCAAATAAGGGCGGATTTTCAGGTTGTGGTGAAGAATCGTCTTTTTTCTCCCCTTCACTGGATGGAGAAACTTCTTCTTTTCTTTCTCTTTCTCTTTCTGGTGATAGCGGTTCTGAGACAACGGGAGGTGTTTCATTGGTGGGTTCTTGACGGGGAATAATATGCTCTAAAGATTCTTGTTGTCCTGTTTGGGGATTAATCCAGCAATTGAGACAAGATTGTGCTAATAAATTACCGTTATGGCTACCTAATAAGGTTAATAAAGCGATCACGAAGGAAGATTGAAGTTTCATAAGTCACATAACAGTTAGTTTTTATTGGTTTTTTCTATTGTCCCTCAAAATCCCAATCGCTGTTAAGATGTTAACCATTATTCAAGTTTGTAACGAATTAGGTAATTAGATGACCTTTCCTTCCTGCTCTCTATGGATGTTTGTTGCTCGTACCGATGTGTCTTTTATGATGCACACCATTCCTCACTTGGTAAAGATGAGTAATTTTCCGTTTGAGGAGAAAGTATTAACGATTGATACTGCACCCTTATCGGGGGAAAAAACAATGCGTCCCTATATTGGAACAATGGAACAATTACGGAAAAATTGCCAAAAATTATTAGACGATGGGGTTGTTGATCGGGTGATTGATATAGAGTACAATCCCCGCTATCAAAATCGAATCTATGAAAAGCATTTTAATGCAAGAATGCACCCCACCCATAACTATAAAGGCTATCCTATCTATGGCAGCATTTTAAAAATTGAAGAATGTAAAAGCGACTATATTTTGCACTTTGATAGTGATATGATGCTTTACCAAGTACCTAATTATAGTTGGGTTAAGGAAGGTATTCAAACCATGGAACAATATGAAGAATTAATGGCGGTTCGACCTCTATCGGGTCCTCCTTATGGGGAAGGAAAACTCTTGCAAGATGTTAATTATGATAAAGGAGAAGGTGATTATTATCGCTTCAAATTTTTTGGCAGTCGTGCTTATCTTATTAATCGTAAACGATTTGACAAGTTGGTCCCTTTTCCAATTATTTGGCGGCCTTATCGTAAAAAAGTGATGGAAAAATTACCCAATAACTTACAAACTTTCTTAAATTACTTTACTCGCAAAGGAAAGTTACAGTCTTGGGAAGTTATGGTTTCTGCTAAGTTAGAACAGACTCAATATTATCGAGGAACGTTATCGAATCCTCAAGCATGGACGCTTCATCCAACTTCTCGGAGTCCAGAGTTTTTTGCCGCTTTACCCAAAATTATTAAGCGCATTGAAGCAGGAGATTATCCCGAAAAACAAGCGGGTTATTATGATCTAAATCTAGAACTTTGGTTATAAATAAATACGCAATATTTAAACAGCAATTTCAAGGATTAATTTATGGCGAACTCACCCATCCGCAATTTAAAAGATACCCTTATTAAAAACTATTTTGATTATCGGATTAATGGTGTATCTTCCCCTACCCATATTCGCTTTCGTAAGTCTCCGTACAAGTTTATCTTTATTCTGGGACATATGAGATCAGCGTCTTCCTTGCTGGTACATATTCTTAATTCTCACCCTGATATTATTGGTTATGGTGAAACCCATATTACCTATCAATCTTCACAGGATTTTAAAACCCTTTTGTCTAATATCCATTGGAGACTCAGGGAGTATAAAATGAATCAAGTTTATGTGTTGGATAAGCTCCTTCATAATAATAAACTGATAGATGAAACCCTTTTACAATCTGAGAACGTTTACAGCATTTTCTTATTAAGAGAACCCATCTCAACGATTCAAAGTACCTTAAAATTAAAGCAGCACTGGGGTGAAGAAAAAATAGTTGATTACTATACTTATCGTCTCAAGACTTTGGAAAACTATGCCACTTCGATTAATAATAAATCACAGAGTTTGGTGTTAACATATAATCAACTTTTAAATGAAACCCAGCTAGTTTTTGCTGCTTTACAAACTTTTCTGAAAACGAAAGAGCCTTTTTCTGAAGAATATAAGGTATTACAGACCACTGGATTGAAGGGAGTTGGTGATTCTTCTGAGAATATTCAATCGGGAAAAATTATCCGAAAAACTGAAAAGGATGGGGCTAATTACCAACTATCAACGGAATTTGCTGATAAGGTACAATTTGCTTATCAACATTGCTTAAGTCATCTTGCGGAGCAATGTATGACAATTTATCCAGAAGCATAAGAAAAGGGTGCTAAGATGGCTGCACCCTTGGTTAATGATTCCCAGTGTCAAAAAATTGGGGGAATTTAAGTTACGAACGCTTAATTTTGTCGTATTGACTGATAAAGACTAGGCCGACGGTTACGGGAATCACGACAATCACTGTTCCCCAAACCAAGCTCCAGAGAAAGTTTGCTAATGAAGGAGTCATAGAAGTATTTACCCTTTATTTTTTCTTTAAAGAAGATTCGTTAACCTATTGTAAAGGGTTGTGGTCATTCTTTTCCACCTAAATATGGGTTTTACTGAAAAAGTTTTTGATCACTTTTAACGAACCAGTTTTGGGTTAAGCTGGTTTGCGCACTATCCAATATTTACTGGCAAAATGATTTTGAATCTCTAAGTCAATAAATCCTGCTTGAGTAAGGCGTTCCCCTAAATCATCGCCGATGTAGTCGTTATAGTAAGGTTCATGAAAGGTACTCGAAAAATTCTGCATCATTGCTTCAAATTCAGGGGAATCTAGTTTTTGCATAGAATCACAGATCACGAAAACGCCCCCCGGTTGAATCACTCGATAACATTCATCAATTACCTTTTGACGGGCGGTAGGGGGTAATTCGTGGAATAAAAAGACACTGACAACGCCTTGGAAATAATCTTCGACAAAGGGTAAGGATTCGCCATTTCCTTGAATTAATTGGGGTAAATCACCATAATTTTGTGAAAGAATTTGATTTGCTTTCTTAAGATAAGCAGGAGAAAGGTCTAATCCGTATAAGGACGCTTTGGGTAACATAGCACGAATGAGTTTAAGCGATCGCCCTGTTCCACAAGCTACGTCTAAAATACGAGGAGAATCTGTGTCAAAAAAGGCAAGTTTTTCCTTAATTGGTTTTAAAATTCGCCGTCTCATGGCATCGGTTACACAACTAAACAGTATATCCACCTGCAAGTCGTATATTTGGGCAGATTCATCACTTAAATAGCCATTTGTTTGATAGTGAAAGTTTCGCAGATAATAACGAGGATAACCTTCTTGATCAATTTCTGGATCAAATGATTGATATTCGTCTTGTTGCAGTCTTTGCCAAATTTTAGGCAAGTCTAAGCAAATTAGGGGATAAGATGAAACCAATTCGTTTAAGTTGGTTTCAAATAGTAAATATTCTGGATAAATGCCTGCTTTTGCTTCTTGCCAGTCGATTTCTAATAATTCTTGCCGTCTTTGTTTAAGTTTGTCTATTATATCGGCGGAAAGCGGAACGGGTTTTTCGGGGCGTTCAACGAAGAATTCGCCAATTTGAGAAGAAATCGACTTGTGAGCTAGACTAAGACCCGCTTTAACGTCTTGTAAAACTTGATAGGCTGTTTTACTAATGTTGTCTGGTAACGGTAAACCCTGATTAAAATTAGAGGAGGATTGCATGGATTGAACTAAAAGGTAAAGTTTTATGAAGTTACTGTTTCATTATAGAAAAAGCAGTTATCAGTTACCAGTCAGTCCTTTGGAACGTATCTTGGTTTTACATCTTTCCCCCAGCCAATGTAAATTTAAGTATCAAAATTGGTGAGTAACGCCTCATTTCCCGAATAATGGTAGATAGATAGATACCGAAAAGAGGTCTAATTATGGATACATTATCTAAACGCAACGTTAAAGACCTAAACTGGCTAACCCTGATGTTGATTACCCTTGGCTTTTGGCTTAGTGCCAGTTGCTTAATCGATTTCATCCTACTTCCGAGTTTATCCGTGTCGGGAATGATGCGTCAGAGTGGGTTTGCTAGCGCAGGTTTTTTACTCTTTGGCATTTTTAATCATTTGGAAGTATTATTCGCTGCCCTCATCTTATCAGGTGTTTTAGTCTTCCGTCGCCATCATACTTTCAGTCATAGTAAAGAAAATATCGCCCTTGGGTTTGCCGGAATTTTGTTTCTCATTTCCCTTTGTTACACCTATTTCTTAACCCCTCACATGGGTGGTTTAGGACTTCAATTAAACCTATTTAGTGCATTTGACCCAATGAATGCTTCTATGATGGGTTACCATTGGAGTTACTGGGGGTTAGAACTCTTAAAACTAATCATCGGAGTCACCCTTTGGCGATGGTGTTATGAGAATATATTTACCGTCGATAAAGTTGCTTAAAATTCTCGAAAAGTTTAATACCTAATATATCAGAGCGATCGCTGTTTTGCGATCGCTTTTTTAGATCATCTGGGGATTTACCCAAAAGTTCATCTTTAAGTAACGGAAACTGCAAGCCATAAGTATAAGTTTCTATTGATTAATTATCAACATCAAAATAAGTATTCCACAGACAACCTATCCATAGTTCAACATAGGAGATAGTTTCATCATGATAGATACCCGTCGTACCATTCTCTTAGGTAAACTCAGAGGAGCATTAGACAAGTTAATTGCTGAAAAAGCAACAGGTGAGATAATTCTGAGTAATGAGCGCATTTTGGGAGAAGTTTTTGTTCTTTCTGGTCGGCTGCTTTATGTCGCAGATAAAGTTCATCGAGTTAGACGGTGGCAACGGGCAGTCAAAAAACATTGTCCAAACTGGGATGTTCCCCCTCTGTGGTCAGATGAACAGCCTTGGGAATATGCCCTATTAGCCCAAGGTATTAGCAAAAAACAACTGACCCTCAAGCAAGTTAAAGCGGTCATTTCTGAGGTAGCCCAAGAATGTTTTGTCGAATTAGGGTATCAAAGCCAGCTTAGGGACTTGCAGTAAAATAGTTTACCAATCTGAAGAGGAACTAATGTGAAAAAACCAATTAGCGTAAAAATTACGCTAATTGGTTTTGATCTGACTTAATTTTTTCCTCTTCATGACTCTTTTTG
>JBFRWB010000165.1:0-10507 GCA_051439375.1 Microcystaceae cyanobacterium | reverse complement strand
CCCAAAAAGTTGTTAAGATCATGATCGTGCAATCATTTCAACATTGAGGTGTATCTACTATGAACCAGTCAAATAACTATTACGCTTTACAAGTGTCTAGATCCAAGATGAGCTTACTTGCCCTTCTTTTCTTTATGATGGGATCAGTGGATCTTTACGGGCGTATTCGCAGATCCAGTCATGTAGAAAGCCGCCAGTCAAAGGGAGAGGTTGCACCCTTACTAAAACTCGCTGCTTTAGGTGCGATCGCTGCTGCTGCCTTAGAAATCGGACATTTAGCTCATTTAGTCGGTTAAGAAAAAAATAACATTAATAGGCAACCCGTCAGGTGGACTTAGTCCACCTATTTTTTATTTTAGTTATTCTGGAAGCGTGGGAGGAATAGGCTGTGCATCGTTTGTCGGAGTGGTAGGAGTAGGAGATGCAGGAGAAGGGGGAGGAGAGACAGAAGAAGGTGGTGCAGGAGGGATAGTTGAGGGAGGATTTAACCAACCTGCACTTAAAACAACAGTCAAGCCTATAAAAACCGTTGCTAATGTCCAAGTTATCTGATTAAGGGTTTTTTCTGCACTTTTTGCACTGGTAAAGAGTTGAGCTTGGCCACCAATTCCACCGAGGCCATCCCCTTTAGGTGAATGTAGAAGTACCAATACAACCAAAAGAGCAGCAGAAACTGCCCAAATAATTTGCATTAATGTTGGTAGTGTCATGTTTAGTTTAGTTTAGTGATTCATTTAGTCAACATCTAGAATAGCATTAAAGAGCGATTACGGAGAAGTCTTGGTACTCAGAGGAGAAAAAGGTGCAATTCTAGAAAATTGTATGCTATAATTCCCAAAACCTTAGATTGTGTATCAATTCAGATGATTCAAGAAGGAGATACTATCCTAGATCGCTATAAAGTAGCGGAGCGAATAGGACAAGGCGGCTTTGGTCAAACTTTTAAAGTTAATGATCAATTGGAAGGAAGTCCAAAAAAGAAAATTATCAAGGTCTTAGATATCTCAACATTTAATCAAGAGCAACAACAAAAGGTTATCGAACTATTTCAACGGGAAGCAGACGTTTTAAAAAAATTAAACCATGAAGGAATCCCCACGGTTGAAAGCGATGGTTATATTCGTTTTAGATGTCTTCATACTCAAGAATGGCTACACGGTTTAGTTATGGAATGGATTGCAGGACAAAACTTAAAACAATGGTTAGGAATCAATGTAAAAGCCACTGACGAACAATGCTTATATTGGCTAGAGCAAATTACTGTTATTTTAGATTATCTTCACTATAATAATTATGTTCATCGAGATATTAAACCTGATAATATTATGATTAAGCCCAATGGAAAATTAGTATTAATTGATTTTGGTGCGGTTAAAAATCTTAAACAAAATCTTGCTCAACCTAGCTCCCTAACAACAACCCCTAAAGGCACACCACACACCCGAATTGGGACACAAGGTTACACGCCGCCAGAACAAATGGAGGTTTATCAAGAAAGATTACCTTATCAAGCGGATTTTTTTGCCTTGGGAAGAACATTTGTTGAGTTAATTACGGGTCAATCTATTACTCAGTTTAAAGAAACATTAAAGACGGGTAGGCTTTTGTGGAAAGAAAAAGCAACCCATATTTCTCAAGATATGAGAGAGTTATTAGACTGGATGATGGAAAAGAATTGGCGTGATCGTCCTAAGAATACTCAGGAAATTTTAAAGGCAATCAACGATATTAAAAAAAGCGATGACGTAGCGTATAATTTTCCTTTATATATTAGTTTGGCTCTTAATTTTATTTTACTTTTAATTATCATTACAAATTTTTCTCTCTCTTCAGGATGGTTAGTTCTTTTAAGTATCACCGTTGTTGTCATTACCCTATGGACAGTGTTTAAGCAATTTAGACTGCTCTAATATCATGAGAATCTAGATTATTTGAGATTATTAATCAATTCATTAAGTTAAAAAAATGCTCGGTTTAAGGAGTTATCACAAATGAGTATTATTAGACGGCGAAAATTAAAAAAGTACTTGCTCAACCCAAAATTTCTTATCTTTCTTTTAGTCCTTATTCTATCCTTAGTAATTGGATACTTTGGTAACACTTTAGTTCGTCCAACTATCTCGTCACAAGAGAATTTTTCTGAACCATTTATTAGTAACGGAGATAAGAGTTTAGCTTCTTTTCCTGACCAAGTTAATACAAAAGATCAAGCGGCTAACGAATTTATAAATCAAAATTATGAAGAAGTAATTAAATTGTTAGAACTTGCGAGAAATTCTAATGATCCAGAAGCATTAATTTATCTTAATAATGCAGAAGTTTTAAATAGTAACAAGTCCTATCATACAATTTCTGTCGTTGTCCCCCTCAATGATAGTCAGCAAGAAACCGAAAAAAATTCAGGGTTAGAAATTCTTAGAGGCGTCGCTGCTGTCCAAGAATTAGTTAATCATCCACAAGTGTATAATGATTATGAAATCAACCAAAATTTATCTCCGTCTAATGATATTCGTTTACAGGTAATTATTGCAGATGATAAAAATGATTCTAAAGGAAGTCGAGTTGAAGATATTGCTAATTCTTTGCATGAAAAAGCTAACCTTAAAGCTGTGATTGGACATTTTTCAAGCTCGGTTACAATCAAAGCTGCTCCTTTCTATCACGCCAATCAATTGATTCTTATTTCTCCGACTAGCACAGCTAATGATTTATTTCGCCCTCGAAATTATATTTTAAGAACTGTTCCTAACAATCGACAAATTGCTGAAAAACTTGCTAATTATCTGGCTAGTTTAGCTCAAAGCTCCCCTCAAAAAGTATTAATTGTTTATAATCAACAAAGTGATTACAGTAAGGATTTACAAGAAGCCTTAGAAAATCGCCTGACAAGCGGTTCTATTCCTTCAACTTCTGTAGATTTTACTAATTTTAATTTTCTAGATTTGGAAAAAGATCAAATAACAGCGATCGCTTTATTGCCTAATGGGAGTACTCGTAGAAAAGCGATTGAAATTATTGAACAAGTTGCTGATCTCGATTTAGTTATTGTTGGTGGTGATAGTTTATATAATCCTGAATTAACAAAAAGTTCAAAAGCCCAAGGCGTAATTGTTGCTGCACCTTGGTTTCGAGAGTGCAGCCCCGATGATGATGATCTCTTAAAAATTTCTCAAGAATTGTACAATACCAAGGGTGTAAGTTGGCGAACCGCTTATGCTTATGATGCAGCCTTAGTATTAGCTAAAGCCTTAAAAGAAAATCCGAAAGATCGTCAAGACTTACAACAAATTTTAATGAATCCACAATTTGAAATAGACAAAGGCGCAACGGGTTTGATTCGTTTTACTGATAGTGGCGATCGCAAACAGGCTAATATTCAATTAGTCACAATTAAGGGAAATAAATTTATATCTGATTGTAAGTAACTGATTTTTTTGAGATTTTACTGACTTTGAAATCCAGTTATCATCTACTTCCTACACCCAACTTGACACACCTAAGTAAAAATGCTACTATTCCTCTGAACAGTTTATCAATCTATTTAACTAACTAAAACCATGAAAATGATTAAAACCAACTTTAAAGGACTTTCCCTTATTCCCGTGCTTTTATTAAGTTTATCCATCGTTGCTTGTAGCAATACCACTGATACAATTCAACAAGAAGGTGGCGAAGCCGTAGAACAAACGGGTGATGCCATTGAAAAAACGGGTGATGCTGTCAAAGAAGATATGAAAGACGCAGGTGATGCCGTTAAAGATGGGGTAGAAGCTACAGGTGAGGCAATTGAAGGGGCAGGAGAAGCCACAGGTAATGCTGTCAAAGAAGGCGTAGAAGCCACAGGTGATGCTGTCAAAGATGGGGTAGAAGCCACAGGTGATGCGGTTAAAGGGGCAGGAGAAGCTGTTAAAGACGGGGTAGAAGCTACAGGTGATGCGGTTAAAGGGGCAGGAGAAGCCGTTAAAGAGAAAACAGGTGAAGCCCTCGAAAAAGCAGGTGAAGGGATGAAAGAAACAGGAGAAGCAATGCAAGGAGAGACTGAAGGTAATTAATCTAGAGGTGCAAGGCAAGAGGGCAGATTAACTGATTTCCTGCTGCCTTCTGCCTTCCGAGGCAGAACTTTCGTCACCCACTAAGGCATACAAACAACCCGAAAACCGATTGTATAATTGATAACGGCGGGTAAATCATGGTTTCGATAGGCAGAACGGCAATTTTGTGGGTAACTATACCATGAACCGCTACGCAACACCCTCATATTGCTGGTTGGCTTGACCCATGTATTACCGTTATTTGGCGCACCTTCATAATCATTGTGCCAATAATCAGCACACCATTCCCAAACATTGCCGTGCATATCATAGAGTCCGAAATCATTCGGGGGAAATTGTCCGACTTCGGTGGTTTCTTGGCGATTAATTCCTTTTACACTATTTGCATATACGCCATAGCCATTGTAGTTACCTAAATCGGTGGTCAGGGTTTCCCCACAAGAAAAAGGACTGGATTCCCCTAACTCTTCACTTTTAAGGGGAAATTCGGTTGTTCCTCCCTCATTAAAGGACATGGCTCGACAAGCATACTCCCACTGCGCTTCAGAGGGCAAACGAAAATGTAATCTCGACTTTTGACTTAATTTATTACAAAAAGCCACCGCATCGTACCAAGAAACCTGTTCAACGGGACGCTTGGCCCCTCGAAAACGGGCGGGATTTTTCCCCAAAATGGCTTGATATTGAGCTTGGGTAATGGGATATTTACTCATTAAAAAAGGTTGTATGGTTACCCAATGTTGAGGACGTTCGCTTTTACTGCTTCCTTCTTCGGTGATGGGTGCACCCATCAAAAATGTACCCGATGGAATCGCAACCATTTCTAAGGCGACATAATTAGTAAAGCGAATCGTAAAATATTTGGCCTGTTTTATTTCTCGATGTTCTTTTACCTTGCGATTTACCCCTAATAATCCCGGTATAAAGCTCACTTTTACTGTTTCAAAGGAAAACCGTCTAAATTTAACCCCTTTTGGGGCGATAATCTGAGGTGTGACAATTTGAGAAGGGGTTTGATAAGACGTTTGTTGAATCAGCGTTGGCGGGGAAACTGACAATTGAGAAGGGGAAGGGATGGGTTGAGAAGAAGGGGAAGGGGGAGGCGTATTTTGGGATGGGATAGAGATATGGGTTAAAACTTCCTCAACACTTTGATAACGGCGTTTAACTGCACTTTCGACTAATTTATCTAAGACTCTGCCTAACTTATCACTCACAGGATGATTGGGCAAAAAATCGCGCCAAATCCATTCTCCGTAATCCACACTATACAACTCAAACGGAGACTTATGGGTTAATAAATGGAGACAAGTTGCCCCTAAACTATATAAATCACTGCAAAACTTAGGTTTTCCGATACTTTGTTCCGGTGAAGTATATTCGGCTGACCCGATAACTGTTCCTGTAACGGTTGGATTATTGGCTTGGGTAAATTTGGAAGCACCAAAATCCACTAATACGATTTTATGATCTTTTTTACGACGAATGAGATTATCTGGTTTAATATCCCGATGAATCACATTATTTTGATGGACAAATTGCAAAATAGATAACATATCCTGCAATAATTCCCAAATATCCTGTTCTTTAAATGCCCCCTTTGTCTCTAATTCTTGGGTGATGGTTTGACCTTCGATATATTCCTGTACTAAATACTGACGGTTATCTTGGGTAAAATAAGCCATTAACTCAGGGATTTGGTCATGTTTTCCTAAAATTTCTAAATGTTGCGCTTCTTGAGCGAATAATTCTGAGGCTTTCTCCACATTATCCGTTCCCTGCGCTTGGGGTAAAAATTGCTTAATCACACAAGTGGGTTTTGAGGGTTTATCTTCGTCTATTGCTATGAAGGTTCTCCCAAAGCCACCTTGTCCTAGCATCCGAATCGCCCGATAATGTTGGCGTAATAATAACGATTGTCCGCAATGTTGACAAAATTGGCTATCAGCAGGGCTATATTGTAGGCAATCAGGATTAAGACATTGACAGGTTTTCAAGATAAACCCCCTCTTTGCTTAGGATTTTCGTATTTAGGGAATTTTTAGCGTTGTTTGACTGATTTTATTCTAACACACTTGTTTTCTTCATATACATATAATTGATGCTTCGTAATCCTAATTCCTAAGAACCACATTATGGTGTGATTGGTTATACATTAAAGTTTACGAACGAATCTACCCAGATTACTAATTATCAATTCTTTAAAAAGCAGACCTTTTACCGAAGGGGCGGGAAGGAAAACTGCGATCGCTTGAAAGGTTATACTATACCTAATAGCAAAGACTGGCCGCAATTTGAAATTACTATCATTGGACAAAATAATTAGGGGACGTTACAAGTAACATCCCCACATAATTTACTCAATTATTGCTTCTTTGGATGATTAAGGCGCACTGTCTTGGATAACTTTATCGATTAAGCCATATTCCTTGGCTTCCTCAGCAGACATAAAGTAATCTCGGTCTGTATCTTTCTCGATTTTTTCGAGGGTTTGTCCTGTCTTATCCGCTAACATTTGGTTCAGTAGTTCACGAATCCGCAGAATTTCCTTGGCCTCAATTTCGATATCTGTGGCTTGACGACGACCCGTTCCCCCCAACGGTTGGTGAATCATAATACGAGAATGGGGAAGGGCTAATCTTTTACCCGGAGATCCTGCCGCAAGGAGAAATGATCCCATTGAAGCCGCTAATCCTACGCAAATGGTGACAACTTCCGATTTAATATACTGCATGGTATCATAAATGGCCATACCAGCCGTAATTGAGCCACCGGGGGAGTTAATGTAAAGATAAATCGGTTTACTGGGGTCATCGGAGTCTAGATACAGCATTTGGGCAACTAAGGCGTTAGCGAGTCCGTCGTTGACTTCTTGGCCTAAGAAGAGAATACGTTCAACCGCAAGACGCTGATAGATACTAATCCACTGTTCGTATTGACTACCGGGGAGACGATAAGGGACTTTAGGAACACCAATTGGCATGATTTTAACTCAAACTAATGATTCAAAAGGAATAATCAGGGAAAAAAGAGATTAAGCTTAAATAACCCCTGCAACGGGCGCAGGAAGATCCTTGTTACTTTCAAGAACCCGATCAATTAAACCGTATTCTTTCGCTTCTTCTGGGGTAAGGTAAAAGGTGCGATCGGTATCGCTGGCTATTTTTTCGGCAGTTTGACCTGTATTTTGGGCAAAAATATCCAGCATTGTCCGTTTATTGTGGATTACTTCCTTGGCGCGAATTTGGATATCTGTCGCTTGACCCTGTGCGCCCGTACGACTTTGATTTAGGACAATGGTAGCATGGGGCAAACTAGCCCGAAATCCTTTTGTCCCAGCAGATAGAATCATCGCAGCCGTTCCCATGGCTTGACCAATACAAATAGTATGTACAGGGGGTTTAATATAGCTTAGGGTATCGCAGACAGCAAAGGCTTCTGTTTCAAAGCCGATAGCATCTCCTGTGTACCAAGATGTACCTGTAGAATTGATGTAGAAATAGATGGGTTTGTCGGGATCATCAAATTGCAGATATAACAATTGAGCAATAATTAATTCTGTTACATCGATCCCTACATTACGCTTCAATTCATCGGAAGAATAGAGAGGAAGCCCCAGATAAACGATTCTTTCTTTGAGTAAGAGCGATTCTAGGTCTGGGGGCGGGGTTCGATAGGCAACATCGCTATAATAGGCTGCTTGTACAGCTTTAATAGGTGATTCCATTGTATTTTTATCTGTTGTTAATCCATTAATTAGGTGTAAGTTAAATTCTAACGCAATCGAGGGCGGTGAACAGGGAGAGGAGAGTAGGGAGAGAGTTTGAGGGTTTGTACCAAAATACCCAAGACCCAGTTTAAATGCGTCTTCGCTTAGGAGTTAGTGTTATTTAACCAATTTCTCAAATCGTCCAGATTATACAGATCAAACAACGCTTCGCTTAACGTTTCTAAAGACTCCATTGATAATTGATTAATTTGTTGCTTAATTACATCAGGAATCTCTCCTAACTTTCTTGATAATTGATTTAAAAGTAAGGCTTTAATGCCTTCTTCTCTACCCTCTTCTCTACCCTCTTCTCTACCCTCTTCCTTACCGATCATAATGCCTTCTTCTCTACCCATCATGATTCCTTCTTCAAGCCCTTCTTGTCTTGAGGTTTCTACTACATTATTCAAATCTCTATAATATTTTAGACTGTTTTGATAGGCTCGTTGCTCTTCGGGGGAAAATTGAGCAATTTCTGCTAGTTCAAACAATTGGTTGAAAACGCCTTCTTGTAACTTTTCTGGTGGGGTATCTAACTGAGATAAATGTCTGAATAAGAACAGCCATTTCTCAAACTGTGTCTCTAAGTCTTCTAGTGTCTTGTGAAACTTGGGTAACTCTACATAGATAAATTTTAATTTGTCATAAAAGACTTCACAGTTTTGATTTTTTAATTCTACGGTATGATAGGACGGTAAAAGAGAATTTAAAAAGTCAATTAGGAGAGCTTTATTGGGTTCACTACCAAAAAGTCGCTTAAAGCCAAAATCGGTGAGCAGGTTAATATATTTGTCACCTTTCATTGAAGAATTGACCATAGTATTTAGAGATAATAAATTATGCTTCTGCCTATTTTAGCTTAATCTAAAAGATTTAATGATAAAATGGTGAAGATATTTAAACCTGACAATTTAACTAAAATCATGGCAAAGTACATTCTCTTTGGTAGCTACTGCGAAAATGCGTTAGAAAAACGAACGCCTTACCGTCAAGCTCATTTAGATGGGTTAAAGCAACAAAAGGAACAAGGTATTTTAATTACTTTAGGGCCAACAAAAGACAATACAAAAGTGTTCGGTATTTATGAAGCAGATACAGAAGAAGTAGTTAAACAATTAATTGAAAACGATCCCTATTGGAAAAATGGAATTTGGATAGACTATGAGATCAAAGAATGGATTCAAGCTTTTTAACGGTTGATTGATAGCAAGAGGAAATGGTACGTTTCTACCGCATTAACTGGCTGAGAATTATTGAAATACTTGTAAGTCTCTCATACTAATATCTAACCACTTAGCTTGGGTAATAGTTGCACTGGTAGAGATATAATGAACGCCTGTTTGTGCAACAGAAAAGATAGTTTTTAAGGTAATATTACCAGAGGCTTCAATTTTAATTTGACTATTGGTATCTTTAATCAGTTTAACGGCTTTTTCCATCTGTTCTAAGGTCATATTATCTAACATGATAATATCTGCTTGATAGTCTAACGCTTCTTGCACTTCAGTTAAGGTTGTGGTTTCTACCTCTATTGTGAGAGGATAAGGAATATGTTGACGAATCTGGGTGATGGCTGTTTTAATACTCCCTGCTGCTTTAATATGGTTATCTTTAATCATCACAGCATCATCTAACCCCATGCGATGATTAATTGCTCCCCCCAATTGTGTGGCATACTTTTCTAAGATACGATGGCCGGGGGTTGTTTTACGGGTATCCACTAATTGAGTCGGCAAATCGGCAATTTCTTGGCTATATTTTCGGGTTAATGTGGCAATTCCACTTAAACGCATGGCTAAATTTAAAGCAACTCGTTCCCCTGTTAATAAGCTTCCTAAATCTCCTTTAATCTTAGCAAGGGTTTGACCCACTTTGACCTTTTCTCCATCAGAGACAAGAGGAATAAATTGGGTATCCTGATTAAGTAAGGTAAAGATTCTAGCCGCTAGAGGGAGTCCAGCGATGATTCCGTCTGCTTTCGCTACCCAAATAGCCTCTCCGAATGATAGTTTATCAGAACATAACCCTTGTGTGGTGCGATCGCCTCGACCAATATCTTCTTGTAACCAACTTTGCAATAGAGGATCTAGAATAATCCAAGGAGGTAAGGAAAGCATTATTAAATAGTAATAAATAAGCGTTAAATTGACGATTTAAGTATTCTCAAAGGGGTTTAGCCTTTATTTAATTGATTTTTGTGGCCATGGTGATAATTCCCTGTTGTCCTAATAATAATTCTCGTAACAGAGTAATCATTCCTACCCAAACAATAGGACTAATATCTACTCCACCCAAGGGAGGAATGACCTTACGAACGGGAATTAAAAGGGGTTCAGTGGGAATAAAGACTAAATTAAAGGGAAAACGGTTATTTTCAGTCTGTGGATACCAAGTTAACACAATCCGAATAATAAATAGGACAGTCATTAGACTGAAAAGTAGTCCCATAGCAAGGGTAATAAGATTAGTCATGGTTGTTGATAACAATACAATGGTTAGGTGTTTAGGAGTCCAAGGAGGGTTTATCAAAAAAATGGGTTTGAAACCCCGTCCTTTTAGGACGGCTTTACCGTCAAATTCTAACACTTTACAGAGAAATGTGTTAAAGTGTGAGACATGGAAAAAGCCTATTCTTACCGATTTTACCCCACACCTGAACAAGAGTTGCTATTGCGGCGCACTTTAG
>JBFRWB010000164.1:0-7846 GCA_051439375.1 Microcystaceae cyanobacterium | reverse complement strand
AGAAGAAATACAGCAAAGAGGGGTTAATTTTTCCATTGATGACAACGAAGGATTAATTACAAGAGGTTGGGGAAATGGTAGTCGAGGCAGTTTTGCTAATGGTTATCGGGGTGGCTTTGCTAATCGTTATGGGGGAGGTAGTTTTGTTAATAGAAGTCCTTGGCGCAATGGTGGTGGCTTTTATAATCGTGGAGGATTTGTCAATAGTCCTTGGCGCAATGGTGGTGGTTTTCTTAATCGTTGGTAATTTCAGTGATCAGTTACCAGTGATCACTGATCAACACCTCTAGCTAAGTAAGAGGCTTAAAATCAATCATCTTCTTTTTTTATACTCTTAAAAGAGGGGGCTTTAAACCTAAATTTTCTATGACGTTACAGTTACCTACTAATCCTTTCTCAAATCATTTAATTGATATCACTACTTTTGGTCCTATTAATTTAGTGGTGATTCAGCCTACACCGTTTTGTAATCTAGATTGTGATTACTGTTATTTACCCAATCGAGATTTAAAACAAACCCTATCTCTTGATTTGATTGAACCTATTATAAAAGCAATTTTTACCAGTCCTTTTGTCGGCGACTGTGTTGATATTTGTTGGCACGCTGGCGAACCTTTGGCCGTTCCTATTTCTTTTTATGAAGAGGTCTTTGAAAGAATTGAAAAAGCAAACAAAAAGTATAACTCAAAAGATATTCCGATTTACCATTCGATACAAACCAATGGAATTTTAATTAATCAAGCATGGTGTGATTTATTTAAAAAATATCAGATTTCTGTGGGTGTCAGTATTGATGGTCCTGATTTTATCCATGACTCCTATCGCAAAACTCGCACAGGATTAGGCAGTCATAAAGCTGCCATGGCAGGAATTCGCTCTTTACAAGATAATGATATTTATTTCAATATTATTGCAGTGATCACTCAAGATTCCTTAGATTATGCAGACGAAATTTTTAACTTTTTCTGGGAACATGAAATAACTGATATCGCTTTTAATATGGAAGAAACAGAAGGGATAAATGCTCACTCTTCTTTAGACGAAAAGGGAACAGAGGAAAGATATTCCCAATTCATTAAGAGACTATGGCAGTTAAGTAGTGAAAAAGAACATCAGGTTAGAATTCGTGAATTTGAATCAATTTGTAGCTTGATTTGTGATAATCAAAGATTAGAAAGAACTGATATGAATCATCCTTTTGCAATATTGAATATTGATTCTTTAGGAAACTTCTCAACCTTTGATCCTGAGTTATTATCAGTGGATATTAAACCTTATGGCCAGTTTGTTTTTGGCAATGTTTTAAGCGATACTTTAGAATCAGTATGTTACGGAGAAAAGTTTAAAACTATCTATCAAAATATATCCCAAGGCGTTAATCAATGTCGCCAAACCTGTGATTATTTTGGGGTGTGTGGTGGCGGTGCAGGAAGTAATAAGTATTGGGAGAATGGTAGCTTTAATTCCACGGAAACAAAAGCCTGTCGTTATCGGATCAAATTAATCGCTGATCAAGTTCTCGAAGAATTAGAAAAGTCTTTTAATTTAGTTTAAAGCTTACTCTTCTTAGAAGAATTAAAATCATATCATAGTAATCTATTTTTGAAAGACTAACTATGAGTGATTGTGCTATTACAATAAATAACAATAAATTATATAAAAGTTTTAACTATATTTGTATGTCTAATCTTTTGCGCTTGCCAAATTAGGGGGAAATAAGGCAAAATTTGACAAAATTGCCGAATCTTGATCGGGTAAAAGAACGGAAGATTAGGCTTGACAGAACCATACTACTAAATATAGGATTGAAGCTGAAATTGGATAGTATCGTGGGGTCACTGTATTTAATTTCTGTCGATTAGTGTTGCGAACATTATTCTACTCTGAGAAATAATCTATATCGATTTTCTTAATTTCATAAGATTTCACTGGCGAAACACCAACATTATAATCAATTAAAAATTCACTTAATAAACTACCATCAATTAAGATAATTTTACTGTCTATCATGGAAGCGTATTCAGTCGCTTCTTTACTATATTGTGATGTTGTAATAAAAATTCCTTTTTTTGCTTGTTGTCCTAACAAAGCACCGGCAAACTTTTGTATTTCTGGTCTTCCTACCGTTCCAGTCCATCGTTTAGCTTGAATGTAAATAATATCTAAGCCTAATCTATCCTCTTTAATAATGCCATCTATTCCGCCATCATTGGATTTACCAATTGCTTGACCAGCTTCTTTTCTCGATCCACCGTAACCCATTCTAATCAAAAGATCAATTACTAATTTTTCAAAAAAACTAGGAGAACATTTTTGAAGATTCTCTAGTAACTCATCTTTTAAATCATCTTTGATTTTTTGAAAAGCTTGTTCTAGTTGTTCTTCAGGTGTTTTAGAATCATGAATAACCTCATTAGCTGTTATGGTATGATCTTTACTTTTTTTACTGGTTTTAAAAGCCCTAAACTCTTGATATTGATTAAGAAAATCAACATTAATTTCTAGGAGAGACTGTTGTAAAACATCCAATCCTCGATTAGTTATTTTACAGTATCCTCTTCTAGTTGTCTCAATTAATCCTGCTTTTTTAAGATGTGTTCTTGCCCATCCTACCCTATTATCAAAAGTAGGTTGTTGTCCACTCGGTAATAATTGCCGTCTTTCTGCATCCGATAAGTGAAAGCTATCTGCTAAATACTCAATCGTTTCTCGTAAAGAATGTTCTTGCTTATCCCCTGTGTATTTTAAAAGAGGAAGCATAATAGTTTGGAAGTCGGGAATGGTCATCAGAGTGTGGAATTTAGAATTTAGAATGCTATCCACCTAAAATTAGAGGACTTAAGAGTTTTGTCGATTGTCAAGCTACCGACTTTCAGACGATAGTAACTGTTCACTGATTCTGCGAAATGACTTCATTAACATTAAGCCGATGACGTTCAATAAAAGCTTGCTCAGGATCTCCATTCCAACTAAACCAATGTATTTGATGTTCAGGAAAGATAAGGGGTAACTCTTCTCCCTCCCAATTCTGATCATTGGGTAATAGGACATTCAAGGTTAGCTCAGCGTTTTTAATTTGTACCATGACTAAGTTTTCTTTACCCAACTGCTCAACTAAAATCACTTGACTTAAAATAGCATTAGCATTGGTAGAATCAGTAATTGTAATATCTTCAGGACGAATTCCTAAAATAATTTGTTGAGGTGGAGGAGAAGAAATATCTGGTAACTTAACCCGAAAGTTTCCTAAGATTGCTTGATTATTTTCACAATCTAAGGATAATAAATTCATCTGAGGACTACCGACAAAACCAGCCACAAACTGGTTATTCGGATAATGGTAAATATTATAGGGCGTATCCAGTTGTTGTACTAAACCATCGTATAAAACAGCTACCTTTGTAGAAAGGGTCATGGCTTCAGTTTGATCATGGGTAACATAAACCACAGGACGATTTTGCTGTTTAAAAATCTGTTTTAATTCCGCTCTCACTTGTTCCCTTAACAGCGCATCCAAATTACTTAGGGGTTCATCTAACAAAAAAACATCAGGTTTACGGACTAAGGCTCTGGCTAAAGCCACCCGTTGTCGTTGTCCCCCTGATAATTTCCCCGGTTTATAAGGTAGCCAATTTTTATCTTTCTCAATCAGTTTTAATTGTTTAGCTGCTTGTTCAATACGAGTGTTAATTTCCTCAGAAGAAAGTCTGCGAAGTTTTAAAGCCGTAGCGATATTTTCTTCTGCTGTCATGTGGGGATAAAGCGCATAACTTTGGAAAACCATCGCCATATTGCGATCGCCCGGTGGCTGGTCTTTAATAGAGTTATCGCCTAAACAAATATCGCCTTGAGTGGGACGATCCAAACCAGCAATTAAGCGCAAAAGGGTAGATTTTCCACAACCTGATGGTCCTAATAAACAGAGAAATTCCCCATCATCCACTGTTAAACTAACATCTCGTACCGGAATTACTTTGGGGGAAAATTGCTTGCGTAGATTCTTGAGTTCTAATTTTGCCATAATCAATAAACAGTGAGCAGTAATCAGTGAGTCGTGAGCAAATGACCCCTTCGGGTAATTCATAATTCAAAATTCAAAATTCAAAATAATATAAAAAAGTGATTTTAATTGATCAATTAAGGTACAGGATTCCCCTAGTAGGCTAACAAACTTGAATTGAGGGACTGAAATAGGGTACAGGAAGCCAAGATTATCCGTCAATACAATCTTGATGACCTACTAGCTTCAGCTATGGAGTCAAAAAAAGGATGAAATTCCTTATTTCAGGATTCCCCTAGCTTTAGCTATGGGGTAACGCGTGAATTTTGAATTCATAATGCGCGAATTGGAGCGTAGCGACTGACCAGTAACCAGTGACCAATCAAAAATCCCTTATTCTTTATTTCTTTGTCACCTTCCCTATCTTATAAAAAAACATACTCAATATTTCCCAAATTGCACCCTCATCCCTTACAATGGAGTCATATCTTTGTACTAAATTGGGGGCAACTCTCAATGGCATTAAATTTAGTGAACTTAGTAGGTCGTGCCGGTGGTGATCCTGAAGTAAGATACTTTGAATCAGGTACAGTGGTCTGTAATGTGACCCTAGCGGTAAGACGACGTAGCAAGGATGATAAACCTGACTGGTTTAACCTAGAAATGTGGGATAAAACCGCAGAAATCGCTGCCAATTACGTCAAAAAAGGTAGTTTAATTGGCATTCAAGGCTCATTAAAAATCGATACATGGAGCGATCGCAACACAGGGGCTAATCGATCCAAGCCAGTTATTCGAGTCTATCAGTTAGATTTACTAGGTTCAAAGCGAGATAACCAAGCTCCTATGCCTAATAGCGGTGGTTATGACGAATTTTAATAAATTTTAATGAAATACGCCCTTGTCCATGAATGGTTAACCCCTAAAGCTACAGGGGGGTCAGAATTAGTGGTTCAAGAGATTTTAAAGCATATTAAGGCTGATCTCTATGCTTTAATCGATTTTGAGTCCAGAAATCCCCATAGCTATCTCTATCAGCGTTCGATTGGGACAACCTTCCTGCAACAGTTTCCCCTCGCTCGCAATGGAGTGCAGAAATACTTACCTTTTTTACCCTTAGCGATCGAACAATTGGACTTAGGAGATTATGATGTCATCCTGTCATCTTCCCATGCAGTAGCCAAAGGGGTGATCACCCGTCCTCAGCAATTGCATATTTGTTATTGTCATACACCAATGCGCTATGCTTGGGATCTCACATTTGACTATTTAGAGGGGAGTAACGCAGGAAAAAGCCTTCAAGGCATTGCCACCCGTTATTTACTCCATCGTTTGCGTCAATGGGACGTTATTTCATCTAATCAAGTTGATTATTTCATTGCCAATTCCCAACATACGGCGCGTCGAATTTGGCGATGTTACCGTCGTCAGGCAAAAGTTATTTATCCCCCCGTCAATTTAGAACGGTTTAAATTACGAAAAAAAAAGGAAGATTTTTACCTAACTTTGTCAAGATTGGTAAGCTATAAGAAAGTTTCGTTGATTGTGGAGGCATTTAATCAGTTGGGCTTACCCCTAGTGGTGATTGGTAAAGGAAAAGAACTCAATCAACTACGGCAACAGGCCAAGTCTAATATTCAATTTTTGGGCGAACAACCCAATGAAGTCGTAGAAGACTATTTGTCTAAAGCAAAGGCATTTGTCTATGCGGCCTGTGAAGACTTTGGTATCGCCTTAGTAGAGGCACAAGCCTGTGGAACACCTGTGATTGCCTACGGTGGAGGAGGGGCTTTAGAAACCGTCATTGATGTGCGTCAGCACCCCCAAGAGGGAACTGGGTTATGGTTTTCTCCCCAAACCCCCAAAGCCCTTATTGAAGCAGTTCAAGCCTTTGAAAATCAGTCCTATGCCATTGTGCCAGAAAACTGTCGTAGCCAATCTGAAAAATTTTCCCCCAAAATCTTTGAAATATCTTATACTAGGTTCTTAGAGGAATGTATTCGGACTTTTTTGACCGATCAGCCTCTTAAAAAAATCTAGCTTTTTGTGATTAGTCTTGCCCCATTTTGGGACAAATGGCTTTATGATCAAGAGCATAATGTGGTGTGATGTGTGTGTGAAGGAGTAAGATGACTGCTAATAGCCAACTTATCTCCGTCAAAGCTTTGCAAGCGATCGCTAGACGTGGATTTTCCCCTAATTTAGCCCGTCGCAAACCCGTCAAACGGGGCTGGCAAGCTTTAGATGGAACGGTCACGAAAAGGGCATTCGATATTGCCTTCTCTCTGTTTGTGTTGATCTTTTTCTCTCCCCTGTACCTAATTCTGGCATTATTAATTGCCATTAGTTCCTCCGGACCGATTTTTTACATTCAACAACGTGTCGGCAAAAATCATCGTTTGTTTGGCTGTATTAAATTTAGGACAATGGTTCATAATGCTGATGAGGTTTTAGCCGAAATGATGGCTAATTCTCCACAAATGCGGGAGGAATTCCAAGATAATTTTAAACTAAAAGAAGATCCCCGAATTACTTGGATTGGCAAGTTTCTCCGACTAACCAGCTTGGATGAATTTCCTCAATTTTGGAACGTCTTAATGGGAGATATGAGTGTAGTAGGGCCTCGGCCGCTAATTCCCGATGAACTTGCCAAATATGGCAATAAAATTGACAAAGTTTTGACCATCCAACCCGGTATTACAGGCTTATGGCAGGTATCTGGACGTAATGATATTCCCTACCCTCAACGGGTACAAATGGATGTCTATTACGTTGTTGCCCGAAATTGGCTAATGGATATGTGGATTATTGTCAAAACTATCGGTGTTGTCATTTTTCCGAGTAATAACGGGGCTTATTAAATTAAGCTTAATTACTCGTCCATTCAAATAAGAAGTACTGTATGGGGGATAGTTTTTTGCTATCCCCTTGTCTAATAATTAATGTGGGTGTGGATAGCGTCGCTTTACAAATCAAGGAATTCATCAACACTTATTTGGCACTGTTTTAGAACACTTCGTAATGTTCCTTCCCTGATTTCTCGATGATGGGGAATGGTTGTTTTTAATCGAGTGTGAGAATTAAACCAAATTTCATGATCTCCTTTTCCTGTTCGATAAAACTCAAATCCTACTTTTCTCAGTTTGCGAGTAACTTGATGGTAGGTAAAGCCTGAAAGTCTGCCCATGATTATGATACCAGAAGAGGAATGTGGAATTGGTTAGCAGTGGTAAGCTTCACCTCTGAAGATGGACTGTCATCAATTTCTAGTTCTAATAGGATAGGAATTAAGTCTTTTGCAATCTCAATGACGGCATCTATCGTCTCAGCTTCGGCAACAAGCCCTTGTATATCGGGACTGGTAGCGACATAATATTCTTGTCCGTTTTCCTCAAAGCGTTCAATGGTAAGGTTAATTTGGTTTGGCATAATCGGTAAAGACAAGGTTTTTAATGGCTGAGTAAGAAGGGGTACTTTTTAAACCTTTAAGATCCTTGATAAAGGCAGGAAGATAAGATGATCCCTAATCAAGTTTTGAGCAAAGGGATAATCTTTGATACTCATAATGATTTAACTTATTGAAAGAATTGGAGAGTTGGCATTATTCACGCTCCTTAGTTTTATCGGGGTTGGCTTGTTGGTTTTTGTGATCAATTTGCCAAATACTAATCACCTGAATGGGTTGATTATTAGGGGTTTGCCAATGATTTCTTAGTTTCAGATTTGTTGGTTATCAGGCTTTTGATAGATATGATGGCTACCTGTTACTCTTTTAAGTGTCCATCCCTTTTTTTCAACAATTTTGCAGAGTTTTTTCCCTGAAATAGATTTCATAGGACAATTTCT
>JBFRWB010000163.1:0-17752 GCA_051439375.1 Microcystaceae cyanobacterium | reverse complement strand
ATAAAGCAAATATGGAATCTAAAATTCAAGAACAAACGACACCCAAAGACTTAAGTGCAGAAGCCCCAGGAACCCTGACGACAGCCCCTAATATGGGAGATCAGCCGTGGCAAGAATGGTTAGCCCCTGTTGTGGACATCCTCGCTAAAGTTCCCGAATATGTTGGACAATTCTTTAGCGAATACAAACAGCCTTTAACGACTTTAGGGTTATTACTTTTGGCTATTATTAGCGTCAAAATCATTGTGGCTGTTTTAGGGGCGATCGATGATATTCCTCTTTTAGCCCCCCTACTAGAAATGGTCGGCTTAGGTTATAGTGCTTGGTTTGTTTGGCGTTATCTCTGGAAAGCCTCTAACCGCAAAGAGTTATTAACGGAATTTGATGCCATCAAAAATCAAATGTTTGGTGATAACGCCTAAATTTAACCCTTTTTAACTTTTGTTTTAATCCCTCCGAACCCTGATAGTCGGAGGATTTTTTTGGGTTAATAAAAGGTTAACAAAGCGTTATTAAAATGCTAAACAAATAATACCAATTTCCTAAAGTCTGGCTACACATTTCCGTAGGGGTCAACGGCCGTTGACCCCTACAATATAGACATCTGTAGTCTAAGTTGATGAAAATGGTATTAGTTGAGGTAAAGGTGGGAAGAGGGGGAACAGGGGAAAGACAAAAATTGGACTGTTGCTTAATTCTCCCCACACTCCCCATCTCATAGAGTTTTTGGACTCAACCGGGCAGCATTGCCGTATTTCTTTACCTCCACTGGTTTGTAGGGACTAGCGAAAATTTACAGGTGGTAATTTCCTAGCACTGCTTTCAACTTAGAGGCTAAAATGTCAACATTTGGAGAATGTAATATTGTGTTGTGATCTCCGGGAACTGGATAAATTTCTAGTCCATCAGCCGCCAATTCATCCCATCCTAATTCGTCACTATCAGGCCCCTCTTGAGATTGATAAATCGAACCATCGGCCCGGAACAAGTGAATCTTACCATTATATTTGCTAGGGACATACATTTTAACCGCTTTTTTCAAATTTTTAGTAATCAGCTCTGTCCGAAAAACATAGGGTAAGGGTTTTTCTGTTTGAGGATTTAATTGGTAAATCAATACTTCAGTGAAATGAATTAGTCTTTTTGACAGACTAGAAGCCTTATTTACAATCCAGCGTAATTCATGTCGGGAAAATTTTGACAGTGATAATGTTCGTAAGAATGTTTTTAATTGCTGTACTCTATGGTCTAATTTTTTCACCCCTGATTTTGTTCTTTTTTGCGATGAATTTACTTTAAGGTCTTGATTTCGCTGTTTTCGATATTGTTTATCAGCTATCGTCCTTTCTCGAATATATTGAGGAGCATAACTATCGAATAAAGCCAGTAAAGCTACTTGTTTACCTTGGGCTTGAAGTTGCTGGGCAACTTCAAAAGCAATCACACCACCACCCGAAAGGCCGGCCAAAAAATAGGGACCTTGAAAATCCAATGTCAAAATTTCTTCAAGGTAATGAGTGGCCATATCTTCAATGCAAGTGTCAAAGGGTGTTTTCCCATCAAGACCTCTGGCTTGAAGACCATACACGGGTTGTTCTGGACCCAAGTGGAAAGACAAATCAACATAGGTCAAAGCATTGCCACCAACTGCATGAAAACAAAACAGAGGAGGATTAGAACCACGAGGTTGAATCGGGATTAATGAAGACCAAGTGGTGACATCTTGTTCAGAACGTAAAAGATTAGCTAATCCTTCAATAGTAGGTGCTAAGAACAACGTGGCTAATCCTAAATTTTTGCCATATTTTTTCTCAATTTCAGCAAATAGACGTAATGCAAGGACTGAATGTCCCCCGACAGAAAAAAAGTTATCAGTAATTCCGATAGGTTTAATTCCTAAGATTTCTTCCCAAAGTGCGACTAATTCTGTTTCTAACTGATCACGAGGAGCAATGAAAGGTTCTTTTTCAACGGTTTTAGCCACAAAAGCCTCAGCAACCCTCCATTTTTCTAGAGAATCAACTTTAGTATCTGGTGCATTAACTAAGGTTTCTGAGAGGGTTTGAAAACCCTCTACCATTTGAGCAATGGTAGTAGCTGAAAATAGGTCAACTTTATAATTTACAAGTCCTTTGATCGTGTTTTCTTGTTGCTCAAACAAAGTTACAGATAAGTCGAAATTAGCTGCTCCATTATGAATTTCTAAACTGTTAACCTCAATTTCTGGCAACTGTAGAGCATCAAGAGCAGCTTTATCAAGATTAAACATTGCCCTAGTAAGGGGAATATTTCTAACTCCAGGGAGTTCAGCTAACTGCTGAAAAGGGATGTCTTGATGCTCATAAGCATCGGTTGTAACTTGCTGGACTCGCGGCAATAACTCCCGAAAAGTTGAATTAGCCTCTAAACTAATTACAAGGGGTAAAATATTGTTAAAATATCCAATTAAATTTTCTGTTTCTGAGGGATTTCTGCCTAAAACAGGAGAACAAATTAACAACTTTTCTTGCTCCGTATATCGATTAAGTAAAATGGCAAAAATCGCCAATAAAGTTGTAAATAGGCTGACGCCTTCTTGTTGACTTAATGATTTCAGTCGCTCAATTAAACCCTTTGATAACTTAAATGATTCATATCCTCCTTGATAATTCGCAACGACAGTAGGTTGTTTGTCATTGGGAAGTTTTAAAGGTCTTAAGTCCTGGTTCAATTGTTGTTGCCAATAATCTAGGGAAGATTGAATTACGTCACTATTTAAGTAATCACGTTGCCATTGAGCAAAATCAACATATTGAACTGATAAACTAGGCAAAAAGTGATGTTTATCTAAACACAAAGCTTGATAAATTTCACTAAGTTCTTTCAAAAATATCCCAAAAGACCATCCATCAGAAATTAGATGGTGCATGGTTAAAACAAAAATATGTTCTTGTTCTTCAAGACAAATTAATTGTGATCGCCATAATAAATCTCCAATTAAATTAAAGGGCTTTTGAGCTTTGTTAGTGGTTATCAATTCAATTTCTCTTGCTCTTGCTTGTGATGATAAATTGCCCATATCTTTAATCGGCAATTGATAATCGAGATGCTCGCTAATTACCACAACAGGCTGATTGTCAAGACTCTTAAAACGAGTCCGTAAAACTTCGTGCCGTTTAATAATTTCTGAGATACTTTTTTCCAAAATATCCGTTCTTAAATAACCTGACAAACGAAAAGCGACAGACAAATTATAGACACTACTTGCAGTGTTTATACTTTCGAGTAAAAAAAGACGTTCTTGGGATGAAGATAGGGGCAATAATTCTAGTCTGTCTACTTTTACTAAGGGGGGTAATTTCTGTTTAACTAATCCTTGCTGTTTTTGTAAAAAGCTCAGTATATCTTCTTTGTGTTTCTTAAGAGAATGTTTTATCTCTGGGGTCAAAGCCCCTTTGGGCGCATGAATTCCTAACTGTTCTCCTTCTATATATAATTTAACTTTGCGCTGAGATAATTCACTTAAAAGTCCATTCAAAGTCATCTTTTTGTCTCCTTTTTAAAATTAGGGTTTAACTATATAGTAAATTTTTCAAGTTCTGCCTCTTCTCCACCCATGTCTGGTGATGAGGTTTCTGATATGACTAACTCTTTGAATAACCATTGTTCTTGTAAAGCAGAAACGATTTGAGCAATGGTAACATCAACGGTCAACTTGTTAAGGGGTAGGTCAATGTCTAATTCAGTACGGATACGATTTCTCAACTGAATACTAACTAAAGAATCAAGTCCAATTTCATTTAAGGGTTGATGAGGGTTAGGGGCATTAGAAGCAGAAAGCCCCAAAAATCTACTGACTAAATTTTGGAGATAAGTTGTGAGTAATTGTTCTCTGGTTTCCGCAGTCGCTTCTTGAATTTGCTCTTTAAGAAGAGCGGATGTTGGCAAACCAGAATCCTGAGAAGACCTTTGTTGTTCTTGAATTTGTTGGGCAAATTCAGATAATAAAGGGGGATGATCACCAGGAGGAAACTGATCGAGGAACTTAGTCCAGTCAATGAGCATAACTCCCATTTGAGTAACCCCTTGGCCAATTAATTTTCCTAACATTAATAGTCCCTGATCGAGACTAATTTTACCAATTCCTTTGCCTGCTAAGGGATTAGCTTTTTGCTGATCTAGTTGGGCTGCCATTCCCACCTCTGCCCAGGGACCCCAGTTAATGGTCAACCCAGGTAATCCCAAGGCACGACGATGATGGGCTAATTCATCGAGGAATCCATTGGCCGCAGCGTAGTTAGCTTGTCCAGCATTACCCACTAAAGAGGTCATAGAAGAGAAACAGACGAAGAAATCAAGGGGCAACTTTTGGGTTTGCTGATGTAAATTCCAACTTCCCGCTATTTTCGCAGCCATCACTGTTTGAAACTTTTCCCAAGATAGCTGCGTCAGGGTTCCATCATTGATGATTCCTGCAGCATGAATAATTCCCCGTAGGGGTGGCAAGGTATTTTCAATGGTTGCCAATACTTTCTTGACATCATCAACATTAGAGACATCTCCTGGAATAATCGACACCTTAGCCCCTGTTTCTTCCAGTTGTTGGATGGTGGATTTAGCGGCAGTTGAAGGCTCCCGACGACTCATTAGAACGACATTCTTCGCCCCTTGTCTGACTAACCACTGTGCCATTTCTAATCCTAATGCACCCAGTCCTCCCGTAATCAAATAACTGCTATGATCGGGCAAGCTCAACGGTTGTTCTGATAAAGTTTGGGGAGAATATCTGACTAATCTAGCCACAAAGCGATCGCCGTTACGCCAGATGGTCTGTTGTTCTTGATCAGATGCTTTGAGTTGCTCTGATAAGACTTCAATCTTTTCTGGTTTTGTGGGTGTTCCCCAATCAATATTGGTACAGTGGAAGTCAGGATGCTCTAAATTAATCCCTTGTCCTAACCCCCACAGGGGAGCTTGTTGGATTTGTAATGGTTCTGGAGATGAGGGGAGGGACTTAGCTCCTTGGGTAATTAACCAAAGACGGGGAGGTAATTTCTCTGTCTCTCGAATAAGTGTCTGAACTAAGGATAAAACCGTTCCACATCCTTGCCTTTGGCTGTCTTGTAATGCTGTCGCTGAAGTTGATTCTTCGAGGATAAAATCTAAACTCCATAAATGTACTACATTTTGAGGTAAAGGCTGCTGATTTTGCTTTATATCCCTGACAAGGATTTGATAATCTTCGGGGTTTAAAGGATTGATAATATAGTGGGTTGGGGCAATTTTTTCATAGGTTTGGCCAGGAAAAACGCAAATACAGCGATCGCCTTCTGCCTCTAAATTTTGGGCTAATTGTTTTCCAACTTGTTGATGGTTATCTGCCAAAATCAACCAATCCTTTCGTGGTGACAAATCCCCTGAAGACTTTTGCAGAGGCATTTGTTGCCATTCCAGTTGGTACAATCCTTGGGTAAGAGAATCGTTAGAAATAACATGACTGTTATTTCCCGACTCTACCGAACTTTGTTGGATAATTTTTTCAAGAAGTTGATATTGTTCAGGCGAAAGTTTAGACAATCGCTCTGACAGATGAGCGATGGTCAAATAGAAGTCATTCATCACGGAATTTTCTCCTTTGGTTTAAATGAAACTTTTTAATTGGCTTTCAACTTCGTCAGCAGAAAGTTTTTCGACCATTTCTAAGGTTTGTTCTAATTGTTCAAATTTTCCTTGAACTAAATAATTAGCAATCACATTTTGTCCTGACTGTTGAGGAAGTTCTCGATGATCCTTGGCTTTTGCTTCAATCCAGTATCGTTTTTTATCAAAAGCGTAAGTCGGCAAGGGAACACGATATCGAGTTTCTTGAGCATAAAACCCTATCCAATCAATATTGACCCCTCCTTGCCAAAGTTGACCAAGACTTTTGAGAATAAAGGCGAGATCGGATTGCTTTTGTTTGGGATGACGTAGGGAAGTCAAAATCTTTTGTTCGGACGTTTTTTGTGGATGCTGCATGGCTAAGGTACTCAAGGTTCTCCCTGGCCCCACTTCTAATAAAATGTGTTCTGGTTGCTGTAATAATTGTTCTATGCCTTGGGCAAATTGTACCGTTTGTCGTAAATGTTTCGCCCAATAGGTGGGATCAAGGGCATCCTCTTCGGTCATCCAAGTTCCAGTAACATTGGAAATATAGGGAATTTGTGGAGAATTTAGCGCAATTTCTCTCACCTTTTGTGTAAATGGCTCTAAAATGGGTTCCATCATGGCAGAATGGAAAGCGTGAGACGTATGAAGAAGACTTCCTTCGATCCCTTGGGTTTTTAACTGTTCCACCAATTCATCAATGGCCTCTCTTGGTCCAGAGACCACACAACGAGCCACCCCATTGACCACAGCTAAGGATAAAGGAGCTTTGAGGAAGGGTTGTATCTCATCAGGAGCAAGGGGAACCGCCAACATCACCCCAGGGGGCAACTGTTCCATCAATTGACCTCTAGTTGCCACTAACATCAAAGCATCTTCGAGGGAAAAAACCCCGGCTAAACAAGCAGCTACATATTCGCCAATACTATGACCAATCATGGACTGGGGATGAATACCCCAAGATTGCCATAATTTAGCTAAGGCATATTCAATGACAAATAAGGCGGGTTGGGTGATGGCTGTTTGCTTTAGTTTCTGGGCTGCTTCGTTTTCTTGGTTAGCATTGGGATAAATGATGTCTCGAATATCTTGCCCTAAATGGGGTTTGAGGACTTCTGCACAATAATCAATTTGCTCTCGAAAGACTGACTCACTTTGATACAGTTCTAAGCCCATGTTAGGGTATTGAGATCCTTGTCCCGATAACATAAAAATAACAGGGGGTGGATCATCCGTTGGTGACTGGCTTAGAATTGGTGATTCATCTAGGGTTTCTAAGGCAGTAATGGCATTTTCTCGTCCTTGACAGACAAAAATCCGACTCTGAGCAAACCGACGACGACCCACTTGTAAAGTGTAGGCGACATCTCCCAGGTTAACTTCAGGATGGGCTTTGAGGTAAGTCCCTAAATTTTGGGTTGCCTTCTCTAAAGCGGTGTCAGTTTTAGCTGATAATACCAACAATTGCCAGGCTCTAGACGGGCTAGATGGTTCCCTAATGGGGCTTTCTTCTAACACCAGATGGGCATTTGTTCCACCAAACCCAAAGGAACTCACCCCAGCTCGTCGAGGAATTCCTTGGGTTTGCCAGTCTTTGAGGGTGGTGTTAACGTAAAAAGGGCTCTGGTTAAAGTCTATGTTGGGGTTGGGTTGCTCAAAATTGAGACTAGGAGGGATTTTTTTGTGTTTTAGAGCTAACAGAGTCTTCATCAGTCCCGCAACGCCGGCCGCTCGATTAAGATGGCCAATATTCGTCTTCACTGAGCCAATGGCACAAAATTGTTTTTTCTCCGTGCTGGCTTGAAAAACTTGGTTTAACGCAGTGATTTCTATGGGATCACCAAGAGCGGTTCCAGTGCCATGAGATTCAATATAGGTAATAGTTTCCGGCTCAACCTCTGCTATTGCCTGGGCTTCAGCAATAGCAGCCGCTTGTCCAGCTACACTAGGGGCGGTATAACTTACTTTTAGGGTTCCATCATTATTAATGGCTGATCCTTTAATAACTCCGTATATATGATCCCCATCGGCTATTGCTTCGTCTAACCGTTTCAAGAGAACCATCCCCACCCCATTGCCAAAAATTGTCCCTTGCGCTTGATGATCAAAGGCACGACAATGGCCGTCAGGGCTAGTAATTCCGCCTTCTTTGTAGAGGTATCCCGCAATTTGAGGGACTTGAATAGAAACCCCCCCGGCTAAGGCCATGTCACATTGATAGGTTGATAGGGTTTGACAGGCAAGATGAACGGCTACTAAGGAAGTAGAACAAACGGTATTCACACTGACACTTGGGCCCGTCAGTCCTAATTTATAGGAAATTCGGGTCATTAAGTAGTCTCGATCGTTCCCTTGGGTTATTTTGTCCTGTTGTTGAACGAGATCAAAGTCCATAAACTGGAGTAGTTCTTCATTGGACAACAGGTTTCGCTGTAAGTAGGTGCTGAGACAGCCTCCGCCATAGATACCAACGACCCCTTGATAACGTTGGGGATCGTAACCCGCATTTTCTAGGGCATTCCAAGCACATTCTAATAACAAACGGTGTTGAGGATCCATGACCTCAACTTCTCTGGGAGTCATGCCAAAAAAAGCCGAATCAAATAATTCAATTTCTTCTAATACTCCATTTGCTTTAACATAGTTGGGATTGCTCAACAGGCTCCTTTCTATGCCCTCTTGACTTAATATTTCGTCTGAAAAAAAGCTAATTGACTCTACCCCTTCGCAGAGATTTTGCCAAAATTCTTCTGGCGTTTTTGCTCCTGGAAAACGACCAGATATTCCAATTACGGCAATGCCATCAATTGTGTCAGAATTTTCCCAATTATCCATTGTTTTTCCTCCGTTGTTTGAGCCGTTGTAGGGCTTGTTTTTGTTTTTTTGCGTTACGTTGAATGGTTTTAAATTTGGGTACGGGGGTGTTTTGGTCTTTACTTAAATATTGGGCTAAGGTTTTTACAGTTGGATAACTAAATAAGTCAACAACAGTTATTTCTTGGTGAAATAGGGCTTGTAATTGGGTTTTGACTTGAGCGATCGCTAGAGAATGACCTCCGAGTTCAAAGAAGTTATGATAAAGACTCACTTTTTCTACTTGCAGGACTTCTTGCCAAACCTGAGCGATTTTTCGTTCCATCTCTTTTTCCGGGGCAACATAGGGAGTTTCAGAGATAGTAGAGATAGTTTGGTTGGCTGTTTTTGTGGACTGAATGTCTCGTAGAAGAGGTAAGGACAATAATTTTTGTTCTGGTTCCCTGACCCAACTTTCTAATAATATAAGAAACTGATCAATCAATTCTTGAATTGTTGTTGATTTAAATAGTCCTTTTTTATAATCTAAAACCCCGGTTAAACTGCCTTCTTTTTCTTCTAGTAGTAAGGACAATTCAAAATTAGCTGTCCCATTATGTACGTTTTGAAAATTAGGATAACGAATTGTGAGATTAGATAAAGCTATTTCATCCTTGGGACTATGTTGTAAGGCAAACATGACTCGGGTTAATGAAACCCGTTTTAAATTAGGCAAATTAGCAATGATTTGAAAGGGTAAATCCATATTTTTATAAGCTTGTAAAGCTGTTTGACGGACTCGCCCTAATAAGTCTAACAAACTTGGATTTCCTGATAAATTAATACGCAGAGGAATAATATTATTAAAGTAACCAATGAGTCCCTTTGTTTCACTGCGATGACGACCCGACACGGGAGAACAAACTATCATATCTTCTTGTTGATTATATTGATAGAGTAATATCTCAAAGGCCGTCAATAAAGTCATAAATAAAGTTACTTCTCTTTGTTCACTAAAGGTCTTTAATTGACGGGTTAGTTCACTAGGAATCGTAATTACTTGACGGCTCCCTTGATAGTTTGATGTCGGTAAAATAGGATTATCAAATGGTAAATCTAACGAAGATACATTCCCTCCTAAAGTCTCTTGCCAATAAGCAAATTGTTTTTGACGACGCTTTCCGTTTAACCATTCTTGTTGCCACCGAGTAAATTCTCCATATTGCCGAGATAGAGGAGGTAAAGAAATATTTTCTTCTTGGGTAAGCTCTTGATAAATAGTGGCCAATTCTTCCATGAAAAGATGTAGTGACCAATGATCGCAAACAATATGATGAATGGTTACTAAAAGCTGATATTTATCCGATTCTAAACATAAAAGTTTAAATCGCCATAGGGGAGCTTCTGTTAACTTAAAGGGTGTTTGTGCGTCTTCTAAGGCTATTTGCTCAGTTTGTTTTGCTTTTAGTTCTGGTGGCAGTTCCCTCAAGTCTATACTCGTCAAAGAAAATTCAATCTCCGGTGCGACTCTTTGCACTGGTTTATCTCCTACTTCAAGGAAATAAGTTCTCAGCACATCATGTCTGTTGATAATAATCTCTAGACCTTTTTCTAGAATCTTTGGATCGAGTTGGCCGATCAGTTGATAGGCAATGGGAATGTTATAGACTGGACAATCGGCTATGGATTGTTCGTGATACCAAAGGCGTTCCTGACTAAAAGATAGGGGGAATGTTTGTTTTTCTTGTTCCATTTTCCTTTATTCTTTGGCACAAATTTTTTCACAAATTGTGCCTTTATTTACTCAAAAAAATCAGTAATCTTCATACTTTACATAAAGCTTAAGCTGCTACCTCTTCTTCAAGTCTGCTAACAATATATTCGCTCACCCGATTGATGTTCCTATAATCCCACATTAGGGTGGGAGGAATTTCTAACTCCAAGGATTCTTCTTCTAACCATTCTTCTAAGTCACCAACAATCGTAAAAGCAATAATAGAATCCAACCCATATTCGGTAAAAGGTTGCTCAGGATCAATCGTTTCAATATTTTTTTGAAATTGTTGCGCGATTTGCTGGGTCAACCATTGTTTAATTGTTTCCTGTGATGGCACTTTAGTAAAATTTTGTGTTGTCATATTTCCCCCAAATGGTTATGATTTTTTTAAGTTTTTGATATTTGTGTTTTCCAGGTCTAATATATCACAAAAAAACTCAAATGAGTGAAACAAATCACTACATCTGATAGTTAGGGATTGATTGGTTATGGGTTTGGGCTAATTGAAAAGGAACAACTGAAAAAATCTGCTGGTTTTGATGACGCTGTATGATTTCTTGTGCCATATTAGTGACATATTGCTCAGGGACAGTTTCTTCAGTTTTTTCAAGCGAAGATAAAAGACGATCAAGACAGACGATTAACCATTCTCCTTGAGCAAAAAATGTGCCTAACTCCGTTCTATTAGCAAGCCACATTTGTAAACAGGCAGCCGCTGCGTGTAAAACACAATATTTCTTCGCTTGTTCAAAAGATTCAAATGATTCATCATGTTTTGTATTGGGTACAAATTTATCCACTTGACTTTCTAGGCTTTCCAGTTTTTCTTGTAAGGCTAAAGTCAAGCGAGTTATGTGAGTAATAATGGTGGAATCAACTGTTGTTGTTACTCTTAATTTATTTAAAGCATCCAATCCCAATCCCCACCCTTGTAAAAGATCATTATTACCTCGACTAAAAAGCTCTAATTTATTACCATTAAAGGGAGGGAGAGGTTGAGAGAGGGAAAAAATTGTCTCTAAACGGCTCCGCAGTGATTCGGCTGTTTTTTCTTTCATTTTTTGCCGTGACTTGGCTAGGGAACGGAGTTGTAGAATCAGCGCGTATAGATTGACAATACTACTACCATCAAAGATACTAATCACCCCATTATCTCGATAAACTTTTTGGAAAATCCCCCAATCATGTCCTTCTCGTAAATAAAAACGTGCTCCCATCACAACAGACAGATCTTCAATCACCTTTTCAATCGTTTTTGTAACAAATGTTTTGGCAATGGCTGACCAAATACTACATTGCTCAGGTACGACATGAAGAGAGCGAGCCGTAGAAATAGCCACACAGTCAGAGATTAAAATGTCAGCAAAGGCATTAACTAAGACTCTTTGAGGATGAGATAAATCAAAGACTTTTTGATTATACAATTGACGGGTTGTGGTTAAACGAATAGCGGTTCTAAGGGCTGTATCGGCTGCTCCTAAAGAGAGAAAAGCACACATGGTGCGAGTTACATAAAACCCTTGAAGAGTCAAGTCTAATCCTGTTCCTTTTTCTCCAATCAGTGCTTCTTGAGATAATGGGGTATCTTCAAAAGCAATACCACTAATATCGGCAGCCCGGAGTCCTAAAGTTTTGATTTTAGGCAAGTGAGTATAAGTGTTAGAATCTAGATCTTTTTTATAGACTAAAAATAAGGAAAGACTCCTAGCACTTTTGTGGGGATCTGTTTGAGCTAATACTGTCAGAGCATGGGTTAAATTTGCTTTATTGATGGGCCATTTTTCTCCTGAAAGCAAAAACCCTTTTTCTGTTGCGATTCCTTTAGTTGAAGTAGCTAATAAATCACTGCCATGAGCTTTTTCACTCACGGCTAAACAGGCATAACCATTTTGACAAACAAATTGGGCTAATCGCTGTTTTTGGCTTTCTGTTCCTTTAATCCATACAGGTAAAGCACCTAATAAGGTGTGCATATCTGACACAGCAACTGAGAGATCTCGGCGAGACATAACACGAATCAAGGCAAATAATTCTTCATAGGTTTGTAATTTTCCTCCATATTCCACTGGAACGTAATAAAGAGACGTTCCCCATTGATGTAACGCTTGAACCGCCTCTTCGGGAAACTCCTCAGTTTCGTCAAATTTCATGGTTCGCTCAAATGACATTATGCTTTCTGGATTGGTTGGATCACCTAAATAACTTTCTAGTGATTGGGCTGCCTGATATTGCCGTAATTGTTTCATTATTTCCTAAGCTAAAAATGTACAGTTTCCCGGACTCATAAGGTGCAATTGCAATTTAACATTGAGAACAATTAGGAGTCAACGTTAGTTTTCCCTAGTTTTCTCTTAAAAAATGTGCCAAAAGCAAGGGCTGATACTGAGCCTAAAATCGTTAAAGGTTCGGGGACAGTAGTTGGAAGTATTTGGGTATTATTTTCTTGGGCTATAATATTTCCGTAAAAAACTTCTACTCCTGCGGTGTTAAATCCAACTTTACCTGACATAAATGTTGTATCAGTAATCATTGTAGAAAATACGGAATTTTCTCCTTCAGCAATATCAATAAATAAATCGTCACTAATGCGACGAATGCTGAAGTCGTACAAAACATCTGTTTGCCAGCGAAGGTTATAGTCAAATGTATTCTCAAAAAAAGTGGAAGTTCCATTCTCTTCTTTAAGAAGAATCATTCCTCCTGAGCCAATTTCATCGACCCCTACCTCTGGGGCACTTAAGTCAAATCTTTCGTAAGGCCCTTGCGGTAAGTGGTTTCCATCCGGATAAAACCCTCTTTTAGCTCTACTACTTCCCCAACTCAAACGATAATGATTATCCCGATCTTGATAGCCAAATAACAATCCCACGATGTCATTGTCATTAGGCATAAAAAATGAACCTGAAAAGGTAAAATCACCTAATAAATCAAAATCACTTACCAAAGATCCATACTGCTCAGTATCTGAATCTGATGATCGACCAATGCGAATTTTGTGATTGGTGATTGCCTCAAAGGGGGCTTTTTCTTGGCTGTTATCAACCCCCCATATATCAGAACTTGAATTTGGCCTATTGCCGAACTGTGTTAACCCATACACTACTTCGGAGTCTACAGTCCATGTATTTATTATGGTATCTGGGGTTAAGGTTGAAGCAAAAGCCTGTTGCTTTCCTCCTAACATTTCAAGGGTAATTACCAAAAGTGTTAGTTGTATCTGTCGTTTTTGTAATATTTCTTGTATTACTTTCATCTTAACCTTTCCTGATCATACATTGAACCAGCTATACTAGTGTAAATTTTAGTGTTCACGTGCCGACTTAATGTATAACTTAATGTATAAGTTAATGTATAACTTAATGTATAACTTGATTAAGTGTGCGATTGCTACAACGTTATTGATCTCAACAGAATCTTACCTATTCCCGATTAATGGATAAGGTTCGTTATGAATGGGCTGTATCATTGTTAAATAATCCTAATATTTCTCTGATTGAAATATCCTATAGTTTGTAAAAGTATAGTCAAATATAGACAGACTGAATTTCATTGCAGAAATTCCCTTCGCTTTTACTTTGAGAGATTAATTCTCCTGGGGTGAACTACGCACCTCTCTATCCCATAGCTAACACCTCGGCTCCCTTCGACTTCGCTCCCTTCGACTCGGCTCAGGGCAGGCAGGGCAAGCCGCTCGGTGTTAGTCCTGAGCGAAGTCGAAGGACTAAAGGCATTTGGGAATGCTTTTTCTTTTCCTCTTGTGGCGGATTTTTATATTACTGTGATAACCTAAACCATAGCCATCTAACCCAGCCTACGGTCATGCACTGACTTAGCTCAAACAAAACTGTAGGGTGTACCAGCATCGCAGAATACACCAAGAAAGCTGATTGTAACCTGTCAGGCAGTTCAATCTTTTGTTAAAATCCTAGTGATTTATCTATTAGATAGCATAGGTTTATAACGGCTATGATCATGTCATTAAATCGTTTATGGTGTGGGTTAGGAGTGCTTCCGGTTTCTCTAAGTTTGTTGGTGTTCAATGTCCCTGTTAATGCAGCAGGTGACTGGAACCAATATAGTGTCTGTGTCACGCAACTTCAAAAATTTGATGTCTCAGGAGACGATGCTGCGATCGCTTGTTCTGACGCACTCATTCCCAAAGAATTATCAGAATGTGTCAGTATGATAGGTAATGCAACCCCTATCGATGGCAATGACTCTCTTAAAGCTTGTTTTCAGGTTAGACGACCCATTGATTTAGGAAACTGTGTTGCTGATATTTATAATGCGCTTCCCAGTTTAGCAGTTGTTGATGAAGAAACAGATACGAATGAGATCAACTTATTGACATTATTAAACTCTTGTCGAACCAGTTTACGACCCGGTTTTTATTCTGAATGTGTCATTGCTGCAAGTAAAGAAGTGACGGAAATGACTCCCATTAAAGCGATGGATACTTGTTTGGCAGCACAAGAGTTTCCTCGCAGTTTGTTTCCTGCTTACAATCCATAAAACTCTCTTGTTAATGACGGGGTTTTATATAATACAAATGTTAGGGGTTAACGGTTGTTAACCCCTCCTTTCTATAGAAATTAGGTTTCATTTATGAGAATATTAGGAGTAGGGTTTTGTAAGAATATTAGGGGCAGGGTTTAACAGTATTAAACCCCTACAAATCACTCTTGTAGGGACATAATAATATTATGTCCTGACCGATTCTCATATATCATTTCTGATTGCTATAGATAATCTTTACAATTGATGACAATGAATTTTTTATTAGTTGCTTTAAGTGGTTTATTAATGGGGTTGACAACTGCCCCTTTTTCTGAATTTTATTTTGCTTGGATCGCTTTAATTCCTTTATGGTTATTAACGGTCATTAAAGATAATAGTTCCCAGAAAAATAAGTCACTATTGAGCAATATTATTTTTAATAAAAAAACGTTAATCGCTTTTATTTGGGGATTTGCTTATCATGGGTTTGCTTTATTTTGGATAACAGGTATTCATCCCATGACTTGGATGGGAGTTCCCTGGTTAATTAGTCTATTAATTGCTCTTTTTTGTTGGATATTCATTACGGTTTGGGGAGCTATTTTAGTCACGGTTTGGTCATGTATTTTTCGTTTATATATTGGAAACGAGGAAACAATAAATAATAAATGTAAAAACTTTCAATTATTTAAAATAGCTATTGCTAGAATTATTTTTGCAGTAGCCTTATGGTGTTTGTTAGAATTAATTTGGAATCAAAGTGCTTTATGGTGGACCTCTTTATCTTACACCCAAAGTCCCAATAATTTAATGATTCTACAACTCACAAAACTCTCAGGTTATTCGACAGTCATAGCTTCTATTATTGCTATAAATGGATTATTTGCAGAAGCAATTTTAGTTAATAAAATAGACAAGAAACAATCTTTATTATTACTTTTATCTTCAGTAATAATACTTGTTGTATTACATTTATGGGGATTCTTGATTTATCAAAAACCTTTAACTAATGATCCAGACAAAGCCATAAAAGTTGGGATTATTCAGGGTAATATTCCTAATGCCATTAAACTTTATCCTGAAGGATGGAGAAAAGCCATAGAGGGTTATACAAAAGGGTATAATTTTCTTAGTAATCGGAAACTTGATTTAATCATAACACCGGAAACCGCTCTACCCTTTGATCTTGATTATATTATCAATAATAGTTCTTTTTATCGTTCAATTTTGCAACAGCAAACTCCTGTCATTTTAGGGGCGTTTGGTCGTCAAAAAAATAGTTATACTAATAGCCTATTTATGATTACAGAAAACGGAAATATCTTAAGTCGTTTTGATAAAGTAAAATTAGTTCCTTTAGGCGAATATATACCGTTTGAAAGCATTTTAGGCAAAGTTATTGATAGATTATCCCCTTTAGATAGTCATTTAGTAGCAGGAACAACTCAGCAAAAATTCAATACTCCTTTTGGTCAAGCTATCACAGGAATTTGTTATGAATCTGCTTTTAGCGAACATTTTCGTCGTCAAGCAAATGCAGGGTGAGAGTTTATTATTACCGCTTCTAATAATGCTCATTATAGTCATATTATGCCCGCACAACATCATGCACAAGATATAATTCGTGCAGTTGAAACTGATAGATGGATGGCCAGAGCAACCAATACTGGATATTCTGCTATTATTAACCCAAAAGGGGAGACTTTATGGATATCTGATATTGATACCTATCAACTACATCAAGGAACAATTTATAATCGGAGTAATCAAACTTTATACGTAAAATGGGGTGATTGGCTAACCATTATATTAAGTATATTTGCAGGGATATTATGGTTAATAAAATTGATAAACTGATAAGAAATTAACTTGATGTGGGAATACTAATCTTAGAGAGTGTGTGTTTAAGGAATATTAAATACCAGTTTTATAAGGTGGGCAAAGTTTTCTAGATTATAAATAGTTTAGGTAAGTCTCTATTTTTGCTCACCCTACTGTCTTAATATTTTGCTATTAATAGTCTCTTAAAGTTTACTAATGATGATTAATTATGAAACTAAAACTAATTGCTTGGGGTCTTGGCATTACAACAGTTACAACTGCCAGTTTAATCGGACTTATTTACCTCGTTAACCTACCCTATCCGATGATTCGTCGTCCAGTTTCAAAAGTTGCGCCACTCTTATTATTACCCAGTTATATACAAATGGATCATCATTATCGAGAAGCGATCGCCCATGTTGAACAAGCGGATCAATTAATTAATAATGTTTCCAGTTTTGAGGATATCAAATTAGGCGAAGAAAAGGTAAAATTAGCTCAAAAAAATCTAGATAAATTACCCGTTTGGTTTATTGGATATGAACCGACAAGATATTGTCAAATGTTTAGTTGTAGTTGGAAGTTTACCATTGATGAATTTGAAGCAGCGAGAAAAAAAATAGGGCGAATGGAAGCTGTTATTTTTCAACAAACCAATGCGTTTAATACCTATCAGCAAGCAGAAGGTAATTTAAAGCAAGCTAAAGAAAATTATCAGCAAGCGATTCAACTCGAAGACAAACAAAAGAGCCTTAAAAATTGGCAAAATTCCTTAGATGAATTAAAACAATTACCACCAAAAACCTTTGCCTCAACCTTAGCGAGTTCAAAATTAAATAGTTATCAAAGAGACTTTCAATTAGTGACTGGTAATATAACAGGAAACCAAAGACTAAATACCATGATAACTGTAGCCAAAACCTTTTATTTATCATCGAGTAATTTATGTAAAAATCCTCCTCATTCTGTCGATAAATGGCAAGAATGTCAGGCACTTTTACAAAAAGCAATTGGACGTTTGGAAAGCATTTCTCAACAAGATATAGGTTATGTAGAAGCTCAAAGTTTATTAGCAGAATATGAAACCAATTCTAGTATAATTAAACTGAGAATAAAAACAGAAAAAGAATCTCTTGAAGCTTTTAAAAAAGCCAAAGAAAACATCCAAAATATTCAACAAAGATTTGCCAATGGAGTCCAATCAAATGATTATCAAACATTTATTAGTGAAATGCAAGA
>JBFRWB010000162.1:0-3083 GCA_051439375.1 Microcystaceae cyanobacterium | reverse complement strand
AAAGAGCAAGTGGGATTTTATTGCACCCAACCTCTTTACCCAGTCGCTTTGGTATTGGTGACTTGGGTGAGGGACCTTATCGCTTCATTGACTTTTTAGTAGACAGTGGACAAACCTTATGGCAGGTATTACCTTTAGGACCCACAGGATTTGGTAATTCCCCTTATCTATCTTACTCTGCCTTTGCAGGCAACCCCTTATTGATTAGTCCTGACATTCTCTATGGAGATGGGTTAGTCACTCAAGGGGACTTGGATGCTTATCCGGAGCTGCCTGATGATTATGTAGATTATGATTTAGTGGTTGAGCATAAGCTACCTTTGCTCAAAAAAGCCAGTAACAATTTTAAAAACGGTAATTTCCCTGAACTCAGGGGTGAATTTGAACAATTCTGCGCTCGTCACACCTATTGGTTGGAAGATTATGCTTTATTCATGGCCATCCACGATGATAACCCCAAAAAAGGATGGCATGAATGGGATAGAGATATTGCTACACGCGAACCCCAAGCGTTAGATGCTTATCGGGCTAAATATGCTGATGCTATTTTTTATCACAAGTTTGTCCAATTTGAATTTGTACGTCAATGGAAACGGGTTAAAAAATACGCCAATGATCGCAATGTGAAAATTTTTGGGGATATTCCCATCTATGTAGCCTATGATGGGGCGGATGTTTGGTCCCATGCGGATATTTTTTGTGTTGACCCAGAAACCCTAGAAGTGAATCTGATGGCTGGAGTTCCCCCTGATTATTTTAGTGCCACGGGTCAATTATGGGGCAATCCTGTTTATAATTGGCCAAAAGTGCAAGAAAACAATTTTAGCTGGTGGATCGAACGGTTTAAAGGCACGTTAGAATATTATGACGTGGTTCGCATTGATCATTTCCGAGGCTTTGAGGCCTATTGGGGAGTTCCCAAGGGTGAAAAGACTGCGATGAATGGTCAATGGTTAAAAGCCCCTGGTGATGCCTTTTTTGCTCGTCTCAAGGAAGCGTTAGGAACCTTGCCTATTGTAGCGGAAGATTTAGGGGTGATTACCCCAGAGGTTGAAGCATTACGGGATAAGTATGAGTTTCCTGGCATGAAGTTGTTGCACTTTGCTTTTGACTCAGATCGAGCTAATCCGTTCTTACCTTATAATTATACGAATCCTAATTGTGTGGTTTACACGGGAACTCACGACAATAATACGACCATTGGCTGGTTTGCAGAGCGAAATTTTGAAGAACAAGCGAGGGTGACAGACTATTTAGGAGGTATTTCTCCTAAAGGGATTCATTGGACTTTAATTGGTTTAGCGATGGGTTCGGTAGCGAATCAGGCTGTATTTCCTTTGCAAGATATTTTGGGTTTAGAAAGTCCTTGTCGTATGAATACTCCTGGGTTGGCTAGTGGTAACTGGACATGGCGATATCGCTTTGAAATGTTAACCCCTGAGTTAACTGAACATTTACGTTACATGACTGAATTATATGGCCGCATTGTTTCTTAATTCAGTTTTGTCTAGGAATGGGAGATTTTTTCAGGTTTTTCCGATAATTTCTCCCGTCATTATTAGTTAGTTCCAAAGGGCTGATAACTTTCCATCACTCTGCCAAAACTCCAAATTTTTTCATAGTATCCTCGACTTATTTCGTCTCCTTGATTGGATAAGGGGTCAATGGCAATTTTGTTGCGTCCAACGTCTTGACCAGAACTATGAATATAATAATTATCCCCTAAATAAAGGGCAACATGATCGACTCTTTCGGTTCCAAAAAAGATCAAATCCCCTGGTAATAATTCTGAATAGGTAATCTTTTTGACAAAGGTTTCTTGTTGATAAGAATCTCTGGGTAGCCAGATTCCCGATGCACAAAAGGCTGCTTGCATGAGTCCAGAACAATCATAATTAGGAGCAATCGTTCCTCCCCATAAATAATAATTGGGTTGCTTCATGGCTGTTTTCGTAAAAGCAACAATTTTAGGAATTTCTTTCTCTATTTGATTGCGAAATATCCTTTCAGCTTGATAAACCTCAGTCGCAGATTTTAATTCTTTTAGATCATTTAATGACAACCAAGCAACATAATCATCTTCACACAATTGAACCTGAATAAAATTCTCAGTTATGGTTGTTTCCAAAACTTTAACATATCTTCCTTTAGCCGCTTGGGTGGCTAACTCTTTCCCCGTGTGAGAACTATATAGGTTAAGGGGACGACTACAACAATATTCGCCACACAGTGATGGAGATAATAACTCTAAAGATGTTACAGGGGAAGACAATACTAACATATCCTTGTCAGAACCGATAAAATGAAATGGTAGGGGTAGGTTTTCGCTTTGATGATACTAAATTGTTTGGCCTGGAAACCATCTTATTTTGACTAAATTTTGGATTATAAGACAATCTAATGCTATGAAAAATATTAAGACATAGCATGATACATAACTCGGTTTATTTACCTAAAAAACCGATAGAAATGAGTTATAATCAATGATTAGCACCACCAGGGATAGTGACCGACAAGCACTGTGAGATGTTCCAGAAATGTCAAGAAATGCAGACAAACTGCCCTCTAGACTGATTGTTTTTTTTGTAAAATTCGCTACAATTTTTATAGTGTCCTTGAAATCAGCATTTTCTCAATCAACATTCTTAGGAATTACTAACAATGGATTGTCGTAACATTCAATTTTCTCTAGATAAATCGAATATTGATTATCAACAACTACAAATGTTGTTTAATCAAGCAGCATTTTGGGCTAGGGAAAGAACCATTAAAGACTTACAAACTGCTGTGATTAATAGTACCCCAGTGGTAACGGTTTGGAATGGAAAAAACATGATTGGTTTTTGTCGGGGAACGTCTGATGGTGTTTATCGTGGAACGATTTGGGATGTGGTTATTGATAAAGAGTACCAAGGATTAGGATTAGGTCGTAAGTTAGTAGAAACTGCTTTAAGTCATCCATTGATGAGTCAGGTTGAAAGGGTTTATTTAATGACAACCTATCAACAAAAGTTCTACGAAAAAATTGGTTTTCAGGAGAATCAATCTACAACGATGGTGTTACAAAATGCCTATGAAATTAA
>JBFRWB010000161.1:0-37123 GCA_051439375.1 Microcystaceae cyanobacterium | reverse complement strand
TTTGAAGTTCCTTTGGGAAGTATATGGATTGACCCTGAAAGTAAAAAATGTTATCAGTGGGATGAAAGATGGTTAGTCGTTAAATCAAATACCTTAGCCTCCCGTCAGATAAAAGGCTTAGAAAGTCGTTTAGTTAGAGGAGAGGTTATATGTCACAAATGCTGACCAAGAACGATTATCTTTAACCGAAGCGGTATCAGCTTATAAAGAACAATGGCAACCTGAAAGGGGATTTCATCGTTTTAAAAAAGGCCGCTTAAATGAACATTCCAGAATCCATTTATACGACTGAGTTCTTTGCTTCGGGATAAATCTGCTCCTCATTGTTCGCTCAATCCCTTACAGAGTCAGCTTTTCAACCTCTTTTACATCGTCTGACCTCTAAAAATAAGCGAACTGTGAGTCACTAATGCCAATTTTTACTTAAATCCTTCAATCCATTTACCAGACTTCATGTGAGACAATTTATCAAGTTATATTTTTTTTGTAGTCTTAGTGTAGGGTATTGACTTTGCACCTAAATCGGCTAAATTTTTTCTTGCACTTTTTAAGATGTGATCGCATTGGTCTATTATCCCTTATGTGGCGGGCTTTGCCCGCCACATAAGGAATCGAACCTGAATGAAATTTTTGAGGCAAAATTCCCACAAAGTCAACACCCTAGTATGAAGATAATCTATTAGTTCAATTTATTGAACGAAATTTGTTAGCATTGAAATTTATTTCAATGTGAGAGAAGGGTTTGAGTCATGGTATATAGTGCTACGCACAATTAAAAATGCAAAATTGCGAGTGCGTAATTCTGGGGAAACCCCAGAATGTAAGACGCACTCAAGACAAAAAATTCAAAAGCAATCCCTGACTGCGTTTCAGAATTTTCAACTGTCAAACACGTTTTTGCGTAGGGCTATAGCTATAGAAAATAAGGTGTTTGATATTAAATAAAGATCCTTGAAAGCCAGTCAGGGCAGAATGTTTGAATGAGTGACTTTTGCACGAAATTCATAATTCATAATTCAGACGATTCAGACAACAACTCAGGCGGAACATTCCTCGCTGTCTCTAACCCCTTAACCCCTTGCCAATTAGTCCGATAAAGATCACACCCGACAACTGATAATTCGGTAAATCGTTAGCAAATGCACAGATTTTCTCTCTAATCTTTCCTCTATCTGATGCAGACGCTTTCCTTTCTACTCGATCCGACTCTAAATCATTTAACAGTGTTTCTAATTCAAAATCATCCATATACTTTCAATGATTCAGTAAACAGTAACCAGCATCAATTATTCTGCCACACTGCCCCATCTCCCCTAAGAAACTTTATTAATGTCAACAACGTCACTTGCGGCCAGAGCAAAATTAGGGTTACATAGGTTAACATTCAATTGCATTATAATTGACCAAATTATTTTAACTGAGGATTTAACAAGTGGGCTGGTTTAATCGTTTATCATTATCACGGGACATTGGCATCGATCTAGGTACGGCCAATACCCTCGTCTTTGTGTCAGGAAAGGGAGTGGTACTCGCAGAACCCTCCGTAGTCGCTCTTGACCAAAATAAGAATCCCATTGCAGTAGGGAAAGAAGCCCAGCAAATGCTTGGCCGAACCCCCGGGAATGTAGTCGCCTTGCGTCCCCTACGGGATGGAGTGATCGCTGACTTCTACAGTGCCATGATTATGTTAACCGAGTTTATTCAACGTTCTAACGATGGCAACCCCTTGGGTAACCCTCGTATGGTTATTGGCATTCCCAGTGGTATCACGGAAGTAGAAAGACGGGCTGTTATTGATGCAGCCAAAGAAGCAGGTGCAAGGGAAGTGGGACTGATAGAAGAACCCCTCGCTGCTGCTTTAGGTGCAGGGCTTCCCGTTGATGAAGCCACAGGAAACATGATTATCGATATCGGTGGTGGAACTACTGAGGTAGCGGTTCTCAGCTTACACGGTGGCGTTATCAGTGAGTCTGTCCGTGTCGCCGGAGATGAGTTGACCAGTGCGATTATGCAGTACATGAAAAAAGAGCATAATCTAATTATTGGGGAGAGAACCGCCGAGGATATTAAAATTGAGCTAGGAGCAGCCTATCCCACCAAATTAGACGATGAGAAAATGGAAGTTCGGGGGCTACATCTCGTATCAGGCTTACCGAAAACCATTACGATTATGGGCATAGAAATTCGTGAATGTTTAGAAGAAGCGATCGCTGTTATTATTGATGCGGTGAAGCGTACCTTAGAACGCATTCCCCCTGAATTAGCCGCCGATATTATTGACCGAGGGATTATGCTCGCAGGTGGCGGCGCAATGCTAAAAGGAATGGACACTCGTGTGAGTCAAGAAATGGGCATTGTCACCCATATTGCAGAAGATCCCTTACGCTGTGTTGTCAAGGGAACAGGAGAAGTCCTTAAAAGTCCTAAATTGTTAGAGCGCATTATTAGTGATAGTGTGCGGGGTGTTTAGGCTTTAAGTTAAGCATTAGGGGAGGAATTTATGCTGATTGGACAACGTTGGTGGCAACGCAACCGTAAATATATCGTATGGTCTCTGGTGGTTTTAGGATTGGCTTGGGTTCTACGCCAAACTCAAGGTGCATTCATTCTGGAGGTTTATGGGGCGTTATCTCGTCCTTTTGAGGGAGAGCCGGCATCTGTCCAAGAAGCTCGCCTTACCAATGCTAAAATTTCGGAATTAACCCTGAAAATTGCTGAACTCGAACAGCAAAATAGTCAACTGAAACAGTTATTGGGCTATGCTGAGGCGCAAAAAATCGAGTTTATCGCAGCCCCTGTCATCGGTCATAGTGCGGATGCTTGGTGGCAACAGGTGATCTTAGGACGGGGTTCTCAAGAAGGAATTGAAGAAGGATACATTGTGACAGGGATTGGCGGTTTAGTGGGACGTGTTATTGACGTAACACCTAACACTAGCCGAGTATTATTAATTAGTGATCCTAGCAGTCAGGTGGGCGCAAGTGTGACCCGTAGTCGTTCTTTGGGCTTTCTCAAAGGTCGAGGTTCATCTTTTGCGTCCATGCAATTCTTTGATAAAGTTCCTGATGTTCGCCCCGGTGACACCATTACCACCTCACGGGTGAGTCGTCTGTTTCCGGCGGAAATTCCCATTGGTACAGTAAAGTCTTTCCATTCTAATAAGGGGGCTGTTCCTGAAGCGACGATTGAGCTAACGACCCCCCTTAATCATTTAGAATGGGTTTTAGTTCAACCCCATCGTGAACAGTGATTCAGGTATCGGGTATCAGGTATCGGGTGTCAGGTGTCAGGTATCAGGTGTCAGGTATCGGGTGTCAGGTATCAGGTGTCAGGTATCAGGTATCAGGTATCAGGTGTCAGGTATCAGGTATCAGGTGTCAGGTGTCAGGTATCGGGTTTCGGGTGTCAGGTATCAGGTATCGGGTTTCAGGTATCAGGTATCGGGTGTCAGATATCGGGTGTCAGATATCGGGTTTCAGGTATCATAAAATTCATAATTCATAATTCATAATTCTAAAGGTGAAATATCTCAAAGCTCTCATCTTATCCCATCCTATTACCCTCAATCGTATAATTATTATCGGGTCTGCCCTTTTATGTCTTTTATTATCCCTTAGTCGTCTCCCTAGTACGGCATTGTTAGACATTGCCCCTAATTGGGTGTTAATGTGGGTTGTCTGTTGGAGTCTGAGACGCACCATTTCTCAAGGGATTATTGCTGGATTAACATTAGGATTGACAGAAGATGGCTTAACGGGGGTTTATCCATCCCATATTATTCCCCTTGTTATTGTGGGAATGATAACTGCTACTCTAACTAAACGACGTTATGTTCATCAGGCTATGATTTCTGTGGTGTTAATTGTCTTTATGATGGCAATTATGGCAGAAACTTTTACCGCCGTTCAATTTGTTTTAAAAAATAGTCGTCCGATTGGGGATATATGGCAAGATTACCAACGCATTGCCCTCGTTTCAGCTATTCTCAGTAGTCTTTGGACTCCCGTACTTTATTATCCCCTTGAATGTTGGTGGAATTATTTACGCAAACGCCAGTCTCTTGCAGGGTTTAAGTTTTAAGCTAATAGACCATCGAGATTGCATCGAGGAATAATAACCTTACCCCTCTCCCTTCTCTTCCTTAAATTGACACTAATGAAAGTTTGCACCCACCATAAAACAAGTAAAATCCGATGCTGTGATTAATGCTACTTATTTAGATTTTTTTAAGTTAAGAATGATTGAGAAACAACACAAATTCTATTCTTCACTAAGTTTTTGTAAAGTTTTTTGAAAAATTGAGACAGACTGGAAAAAGAGAAGTGATTTCTTTAATAGAAGACTACTGAGACAAAATTGATATGACTCAAATTCCTGCGTCACTTTCTTTAACCTCACTCACACAACCTTCATCCGATGAAGAGAAATACTTACAAGCACTTGTCTTAGAAATTCAAGTTGCAGAGGAAACGTCTATTCCCCAAAAAACTCGTCAACTCAATCAATTATTACGGTCGATTTCTCAGTCAACGCTTCTGCGGGGAGAGGGGGACTATGGGAGTGATATTTATAATGATGCACTCAATCGCACGCTTTACTGGGTTGTCACTCATCTAGCAGACTATGACCCGGAAAAGGGATGTTTTATGAGTTGGGTGAATTATCGTTTGCAAAAGTATCTTGGGGAGGTTCAACAAGAGATGATTGAACCTGTTACCCAGAAAAATTATGCTCAAATTATTCGTCGTAAGCATAAGTTAGCGACCCTAGTTAATAAGGTGGGAAAACAGGGACTTCCTTCTTATCTTTTAGGGATGGCTCATCATTCAGTTTTTTGCTGGATAGTATTGCTTAATTATTGCTATCTTTTGAAACAATCTCAGCCTAATATGATAGATGCTCTTTTGCAAGGGATGGCTGAAGCGTCTGTTACTCGTATTCCTTTACAACGGATTAATTCTGGACTATTGGAAAAGTTACAATCTCCTGTTCATTGTTCTTCTTATAGTTTAATCGAGTTAATGCGTTCTTATGTTGAGTTAGACCCTGATAATCTGTTAAAAGTTACGCCTCGCAAGCATCCTCATGTCACGTTTCAACAGATATTCTTGGCTCGTTTAAATGCTCAAGACTGGCGAGAGATTGCTCATCGTTATCAAATGAATGTGTCTTCTCTGAGAACGTTCTTTCAGCGTAATCTAGATAAGTTTTCGGGTCAGATTCGCCAATTTGTAGAAGCGCAACCTGAGTTTAATTAACATTATTTCGATGGGGAAATTAATGGTGACGACACAGACTCCGTAGGGGTAGCTTTTGACCGTCAACTTTCCCTATTAACCCTAGTGCTGCTACGCAGAAGTCAAAAGTCAAAAGGCAAAAGGCAAAAGGCAAAAGTATTAACTGGTAAGGATCTCAGGGTTTTGTTACTGGTAAGTTATTACTGCCAAGCTGCACTAGTTTACCGAAATAACTTCCGACTTCAAACTTCCGACTTCTTGTTTTGTGTTCTTCGTTGTGATGGACATAAGGGGAGTATTGTCTATTTTTTTCTGTTAATCCCATGATGACAGTTTATCCCAGTTCCCTAACCTTAATGATTCCCATTAATCGTAAACATCATCAAATGGCGGAACGACTTTCTGAGACGACGATTGATTTTGCTAAAGCTGAAGAAATCTATTTAACGTCTTTAGCAGTTTCTGTGGTCAAGTCTTACCTCAAAATCTTTGAGATTGATAGTCAAGTTCGCTTTCTCAAGGCGTTTAGTTCTCTTCCTTATCTTCTGATTAATCATCAGCAAAAACTAACCTGTCAGCCTGTTTTGGAGGATGAAAGACGGCTTAAAGTTGCAGTCTTTTTACCTGACAGTTTGGGTTGTGTATTGGTGGAGATTAATGGGGAGATGACTGAAGGAAAAATCTTAGGTCTAGTCAATTCTTTTGTTTCTCAATGGGTTTTGCTTGATGATTTAAGTTTACAGTCCCCTGAACAGTTTTTGTCCGCTTTGCAGTAGTGTTTTGTCCCTCGTTCATTTTATTTTTTTACGGAGAATTAACTCATGAAAGCTCAAAACTTAGCTCGCTTAATGTCTGTTATTGCTGGAACGACTGCTACATTATTAATTACCTCAAATAATGTTGCTAAAGCTTTTACAGTTAGCTCATTTCTACCCACAGGTTTTACTGACGAAATCGCAGGAATAACTGGTTTTGAAATTGAAGACTTTGAAGACACAGACTTAATCTCTGGCTTATCAGTTGAATGGACATCTCCTGATTTTGGACCCGTTACCACGTTACCAAGAGTTTCAACCGCCAGTGACTTTAGTTTTACAGTAGATGATGCTTGGGATGGTGTTGGTTTTCTTACTAATACTCGACAGGTAACAACTGGTGGACTCTCAGATATCACAATTTTAAATTTTGCTGATAGTCCTACTTCAGTAGGTATTGGAATTTCTAACTTTCAATTTGTGGGTGCTGAATTGTTAATTAATGGTAATTCATTTGCTAGTCTAACATCATTTGTTCCTGCTCCCATACGGGGTGCTGGAATCAAGAATATTTATCTCCGAATTGATGCTGAGTCTGGAGAAACAATTGACTCGATTGGTATTGATGGTATTTCAGGAGACTTTATTGCTTTTGATCGTGTAGCAGTTGGTAACACTCAATCTATTCCTGAATCTTCTAATATCTTAGGACTCTTTTTAGTCGGTGGTGTCATTCTTTTTACAGGTATTAAGTTCAAGAAGAAAGAAGATTCCGATACGGAAGAAGATACCTAAATCTTAAGCGTAGGGTGGGCAATTTTAATGAGCTTTAATTTACACCACAATCCTACATTATTTGCCCGCCATCAATATCTTTGGGGCGCAAGCCTTACGCCCCTACGAAACACGATTATTTTACGGAGATTTATCTCATGAAGATGCAAAAATTAGCTCGCTTGATGTCTATCATCGCTGGAGCAACTGCAACATTATTAATTACTTCAAAAAGTGCTTCTTCTCAATTAGCCTTAGTTGAACGTTTTGATCTAGGAATCAATTTTTGTGGCGTAGCTTTTGATGATGTGGCTGACACAATCTTTACTTTTACTTGCTTTAGTAATGGTATCGACGAACGAACCAAGAATGGAAGTCTAATTGATACTATTTCTAGTCCGGGAGCAATTAGTAATAATTTTGACTTAGATTTCTTAACAGAGCCTACTAATATTGACGGAACTCTTGTTCCTGCTAATACTTTGTTAGCGATTAACGGGGATAATACGCCAGATATTGTTTATGCCTTAGATAAAAATAATGGTTCTATTCTTAGTTCAATTCCTAGTGGTTCACAAATTTCAGTAGGGGGGGCATACAGTCCTGAACGTGATAGTTTTTTTCTTGTTGAACCCGTGCCTCGTGAAATTATTGGTGAGAGAAATCTTACTGATGGTACTACTATAGAGTCTTTCTCATATGAACCTGTAGGTTCTCCTAGTTTCACTGTTTCTTTTGGTGATTTAGATGTCTTGGAAGCTTCAGGTAACTTATTTGTAATTTCAGGGCGATTTATTAGAGAATTAACTCCTACAGGTGATTTTGTGAGAGATTATAGTATCTCCGAATTTGGAATATTAAATGCCTCCGGAATTGCATTCGACGATGCTTCAGGAGAAGCATACATTGTTGAAGTAACAGGTCAATTAACAATTATTTCAGGTTTTGAAGCTACAACACCCGAATCTATTCCCGAATCATCCAATGTCTTAGGACTCTTTTTAGTCGGTGGTGTCTCAATCGTCACAGGTATCAAGTTCAAGAAGAAAGAAGATTTTGATACCGAAGAAGATACCTAATGCTTAAGTGTAGGGTGGGCAATTTAACGACCTTCGATTAGCACCACAATCTTACATTATTTGCCCACCATCAATATCTTTTAGGCGCAAGCCTTGCGCCCCTACAAAACACGATTATTTTACGCGAGATTTCCCTCATGAAAACCTCAAAATTGACCCAATTAATGACTGCGATTACTGGAATATCTGCTACATTATTAATTGGTTCAAATAATGCGAGTTATGCAGCAATCTTTACAGATACCTTAGAAGATATTGGTACTGATGGAACTATAATTAGTTCAAGAATTATTGGTGGAGTAGAAGTGAGTCTTTCTACTGACGGGGGTTTTCCTTTTTTTGCATTTACATATTTTAATGACTCTCCCGCCGCTTTTGGTACTATAAATGGTTTTAATGTGCCTTTAGTACCTACTAATGTCTCTGGAACAAGGTTCATTTCTAGCTGCAACATTAGTGCTGGTTGTACTACCAATAACAATGGAGACTTTATTTCAGCAAATCCCATTATATTTAATTTTTCTCCATCCATCACCAGTTTTGGCTTGACCTCTCTCGACTTGCTAGAAACTGGTGTCTCAGGGTCTTCCTCCATTACCCTATCAGCATTTGATGTCAAAAATAATTTAATAGATTCCCAAACACGAACAGGTTCTCAAGGCGGAAATGGTCTTGATTTAGACTGGTTTGTTTCCTCACCAAGTACGAATATTACCAGAGTTACTTTTAGCGGTAACATTAACACTGCTACTGCCTACGGAATTGATGATTTGATAGTTGGTGTAGAACCTGAATCTATACCCGAATCATCCAATATCTTAGGACTCTTTTTAGTCGCTGGTGTCACTATCTTTACAGGTATCAAATTCAAGAAGAAAGAAGATTTTGATACCGAAGAAGACACCTAACTCTTAAGCGTAGGGTGGGCAAGTTTAACAACCTTCGATTAGCATCACAATCTTACATTCTTTGCCCACCATTAACATCTTTTAGATACAAGCTCGTACATTCTACACATCAAGAATTAATTTTATTGAGGACAAATTCATGAGGAACAATCGGTCATTATTTCTTCTCGGTACAACTTTATCTTTAGGCTTATCTAGCTTAATGATGACTCAAGTAGCACCTGCACAGGCTGTCACGTTAAATTTTACAGGCGCAGAATTATTCAATAATCCTAATGTTAGTTTTCCAACTACTACGCCCGTTCTTAACGGTAACTCTATTGATTTTGGAACAGGTGGTGTTGGGGGTGGGGTATTATTAGAAGTACCTTTATTACCTGCTATACCTCGTGGTGATTTGACCTTTAATATCGGTCTTGATTATACAGCTTTAACTTCAGATAATGATCTAATTATTGGCATTTCTGATGGTGTAAACTTATTTGCTGTACAAAGGTTTGATAATTCTGGAGGAGGTTCTAATCGATTTTCTGGTTCATTTTCTGGATCAGGTATTTTAGGTAATATTCAAGGTGCTGGCACATTTCTAACAGGACTCAATCCTGTAAATCCCTTCTCATTTGATTTAACGATTACCAGTGATCCTTTAGCTAATAATTTTGTTAGTAATTATGTGGAAGGAAGTGCTTCAGCGATAGGACCACTCAACTATTTACCTGACTCTTTCAATATAGATAATGCACAGAGCTTAGTTATTGTGAGAGGTACAGGTTCTTCAGGAGGAGGTGCTGGTACAAATGAAGCTTATCGCATCAATTCTTTGTCTGTTACCGTTCAGGATAATCCAGACAATCCAACTGATATTCCTGAAGCTTCTAATGTCTTAGGACTCTTTTTAGTCGGTGGTGTCATTCTTTTTACTGGTATTAAGTTCAAGAAGAAAGAAGATTTTGATACCGAAGAAGATACCTAATTCTTAATCATTATCTCATTGCGAGATAGTATTATCGTCTATTACTTCCCCTCATAATGATGGTTGATCGCTACTGATTGTTAACCTTTTATACCTTTACTTTTGATGGAGAATTACATCATGAAGACTCAAAAAATATCCCAATTAATTACTAATATTGCTGGATTAACCATGTTGGGAACTCTTGTTACCAATACCCAACCTGTTCAAGCTGTTAATCTGATTCAGAATGGCAGTTTTGAGACAGGTAATTTCAGTGGTAATTTTGCATCAAATATTATGATTCTTAATGCAGGTGCAAATAATATTACTGGATGGACGGTTATAAATAGTGACTTAGGATGGTTAGATGGACCAACAAGCTTCAATATTCCACCTTCTGACGGAAATCGCTCCTTTGATCTAACTGGATTAGATAGTTTACCGTTTGGAGGTGTTACTCAAACCGTAACAACTGAAATTGGTCAAGAATATAATTTGATGTTTGATCTTGGGGGAACGACTGGATTTGGTTCACCAGTAGCAATTACGGCGTCCGCGGATAATATTTCAGAGACATTTTTTCGTAATAATCTTCAGTCAGTTAGTACTTGGGAAACCTTTACTTTAAACTTTACTGCAACGGATATAGAAACAACAATTTCTCTCATTGGAAGTACAGGTCGAAGTTATATTGGTTTAGATAATGTTGTACTCGAAGAATCTGATTCTGTTTCTGTCCCCGAATCCTCTAATCTCTTGGGACTATTTTTAGTCGGTGGTGTCATTCTTTTTATGGTATCAAGTTCAAGAAGAAAGAAGACTCTGATACCGAAGAAGATACCTAATGCTTAATCATTATGTCATTGAAAGATAGGGTTGTTGTCTATTATTTCCCTTTGCAATGACAGTTTATCGCTACTGATTGTTAACCTTTCAACCCTTTACTTTTTACGGAGAATTACCTCATGAAGACCACAAAAATAGTTCACTTAGTAACTGTGATTGCTAGTACAGTCACTATGTTATACATTAATCAAAAAAGTGTGACTGCTGGCGATGTAACGCTTGGCTTTGATAGCTTACCAACTGCTCAAGGATGGAACTATAGAAGTAATAATTCATCGATTTTAGAAGCAAATGTATTTTCTGTAGATGGGGTAAGATTAAATCAAAATACTTTGGGAATAGGAGGCAGTTCATCATCTATTCCTGAATCATCAAACATCTTAGGACTCTTTTTAGTTGGTGGTGTCATGCTTTTCACTGGAATTAAGTTCAAAAATAAAGAAGATCATGACACTGAAAAAGATAGCTAACTCTTAATCATTATGTCATTGCAACATGATGTTATCATTAATTAATTAACCTGAGTTTGAGGAAAGCTTAAAAGAGAGAATTCCATCCTTATGAGGGCAGGTTTTAAACGTTATTTTCTGGTGTTAATCATAGTTTATCTGCTAAACCTGCCCCTACGGAGTCTGTATTGTTTCCATCAATTCCTTTTGAAAATATTAATATTTACTTTTTGGTGGGCAAGCTATTAAGATTATCCTAATACAATGTAAATTAACTCCACTTGCCCACTCTACACCTGTTTAACCAGCAATTGCTCTCAATAAATAATATAAATATTCTATTAATGAGTTTTTGAGAGTGGCGAGAGAATCTGTTGAGAGTCGTCGGTGAGTCATCAACACTTATTAACAAAAAAAATCCTCTGTTTATGTCAAAAAAGACGTAAAATAGATATTGTTAAATTGTACCTAAAAACTCGTAAGCTTTTCTTTTCTTCTTAAAGTCAAGTGAGATTGAAATTATGAAGTTCCTATTTTCCCAACGCATTCGTCCCTTTCTTCTTTGGATAGCTGTCATTATAACGGCTCTTTTTTGTCTGCTTCCGATTCTTTGGCAAATCCTAACCTCCCTTAAAGTGAATGGGGATATATCAGCCATTCCAACGGTTTATTTCCCTCGTCGTTTTACCTTAGAACATTATTATGAAATCTTTACCCGTCGTCCTTTCTTTCTCTATCTTTTCAATAGTGCTTTAGTAGCAGTCATCTCAACTTTTTTATGTTTAGTAATTGGTTCACCGGCTGCTTATGCCCTAGCTCGGTTAAAATTAGTAGGAGAGAATCTCATTTTATTATTTATCTTAGGCGTTACTTTATTTCCTTATGTTTTATTATTTTTAGGACTCTTAGAAGTCATCAAATTCTTAGGATTAGGAAACAATTATATAGCATTAGTCATTCCCTACACAGCGATGAATTTACCCTTAACTATTTTAGTGATGCGAAGCTTTTTTCAAAAATTGCCGACAGAAATAGAAGATGCAGCGAAAATTGATGGTTATAGTATCACAGGGATGTTAATTCATATCTTATTACCCATGACCCTTCCTGCCCTTGTGACCACCAGTATTTTAACCTTCATCTTTGCATGGAATGAATATATTTTTGCCCTTACTTTTATTCCCCGTGATATATTAAAAACCGTTCCTGTTGCAACGGCTCAAATTGGGGGATCTTTTATCTATGATATTCCCTATGGTGCGATCGCTGCTGCAACCATTGTAGGAACTTTCCCCCTTGTTATTTTAGTATTAGTATTTCAACGTAAAATTGTCGAAGGATTAACCGCAGGAGCCGTTAAAGGGTAAACGCTTACAAAGACCTAGGATAGGGTAACCTTAAGACAATCATTAAATCTTCATTGTGCAAAGTCTGTACCCCTGAAAAATTTTGCTATGATAAGGAGTCCTGCACCCCTCACAACCACTCTATTGCAATGATTTCAGTACGTTTATGCTCAACCCTAATTTAAAAGACATACAACTCACAAAAGAGGAATTTGAACGATACGCCCGTCACATTATCTTGCCAGAAGTCGGACTGGATGGGCAAAAAAAGCTAAAAGCAGCAAGTGTCCTCTGCATTGGAACGGGTGGATTAGGTTCTCCCCTCATTTCTTATCTTGCGGCCGCTGGAATTGGTCGCTTGGGAATCGTTGATTTCGATATTGTTGATCATTCCAACTTACAACGTCAAATCATTCACGGTACATCTTGGGTAGGTAAACCGAAAATTGAGTCAGCTAAGAGTCGGATTTTAGAGATTAACCCCTACTGCCAAGTGGATCTCTACGAAACTCGCCTTTCTTCAGAAAACGCCCTCGATATTCTTAAACCTTACGATGTCGTTATTGACGGGACAGATAACTTCCCCACCCGTTACCTCACAAATGACGCTTGTGTTCTTTTGAACAAACCCAATGTTTATGGTTCAATTTTCCGATTTGAGGGACAAGCAACGGTCTTTAATTACGAAGGCGGTCCAAATTACCGAGATTTGTACCCCGAACCCCCCCCACCCGGTATGGTTCCTTCCTGTGCAGAAGGGGGCGTACTAGGGGTTTTACCCGGTATTATTGGCACAATTCAAGCCACAGAAACCCTCAAAATTATTTTAGGCGCACCCAATACCTTAAGTGGTCGTTTACTGCTGTTTAATGCGTGGGACTTAACCTTCCGAGAATTAAAACTACGGCCAAACCCAGAACGTCCTGTTATTGAGAAATTAATTGACTACGAGCAGTTTTGTGGAATTCCTCAAGCGAAAGCACAAGAGGAACAGCAAAAAATAGATGAGATGACAGTAACTGAGTTAAAAGCTCTCTTAGACAGCGATGCTCAGGATTATGTTCTCATTGATGTGCGTAATCCTAACGAATATGAAATTGCACGTATTCCAAAAGCTGTTTTAATTCCCTTACCTGACATTGAAAAGGGGCCAGGGGTAGAAAAGGTCAAAGAATTGCTTAATGGTCATCGTTTAATTGCTCATTGTAAAATGGGAGGACGGTCAGCAAAAGCGTTAGGGATTCTTAAAAAAGCGGGAATTGAGGGAATTAACGTTAAAGGAGGGATTAAAGCATGGAGTCAACAAGTTGACCCCAATGTTCCCGAATATTAATGTTACCGTTTTATTTTCAGGGAAAGCTTAGAGGAGGTTAGTCAAAAAAACATCTTGTTAATCTCCCTAAACCTTCCTCAAATGCTAAGGTTTACGTTATACTGGACGAGAGAACGCACGGGATGTAGCGCAGCTTGGTAGCGCGCCTGCTTTGGGAGCAGGATGCCGCAGGTTCAAATCCTGTCATCCCGATTCAACTATACAGTGACAAATTAGGTGTCATTGTTCAGACGCTAATAAAATATGGCCTTGACTATCTCCATACTTACAACAAGACAAGGTGATAGTGTTTCATCCTTCTTATTTGAATTAACCATAAAAGTTTTCATTTAAAGATTCAACCAACTAAAAACTTGACTAACTGTTAATTGCAACTCAATTCCCTGTAAAATGGGTAAAGATTCATCTTCCCTTAATAATTGTACCCGTTGGTCAGGAAAAACAACTAAAATCGTCTCTTCATCTGGGTCAATTAACCACCCTAATTCTGTGCCATATTGAGAACAATGTAATAAGTTTCCTAATACTTTAGTTGAACTTTGATCAGGAGATAAAATTTCAATTGACCAATCAGGATGCGTCCCAAAACGGTTTTCAACTTGACCTAAATGATTGCGAGGAATTCGTTCCCACCGAAACACCGTAACATCTGGAACAATTGCTTGATCGCCAAAAACACACCGCAACTCTGGAAAAGCACAAGCAATTTTTGCCATTTCAGCGACTTGATTCACCGTCAAACAAAACTTATACTGTAAACGGCTATGTTTTCCTTGCGGCATTGCTTTTTGAATAATTTCCCCATTAATGAATTCTGAAGCGGGTTGAGTTTCACGAAGCTTTAAAAAGTCTTCTAAGGTTAGTGGTTTAGTAGAGGTTTGCATTTTGAGGTTAACTCCTTTTTGATCCGCCTAAATCTCCATAAGTTTCATAAGATTTAATCACTTACCTTGATAACGGAGAAGTTGCGCTCAACTCAAGGGAAGGATGATCGCTTTTTACCTGATCCAAATTCCATTCATTCTTGAATAATAAAACAGGGCGATCGCAGTTATCTTTAACCGTCATCGTATTAAATAAGCGTCCCACCTTTTCCAAGGCTTCCCAACCTTCTACTACCCAACGGGCTACACTGTAGGGTAAGGGTTCGGTGGTGGTTTCTACGCCATATTCATTTAACAGACGAAACTGTACAACATCAAATTGCAGTTGTCCTACTGCTGCTAGAATAGGATCTCGTTTAAACGCATCTTCTGCATACATAATTTGGATCGCCCCTTCTTCCCTTAACTCTTGAATCCCTTTTTGGAATTGTTTAAACTTGGATGGGTTAGGATTTTTCAAGTAGGTAAATAATTCTGGAGAGAAGCTAGGAATTCCTTCATATTCCACCTTTTTACCGCAATATATGGTATCCCCGATGGCAAAAACCCCCGGATTATTTAACCCGATTACATCCCCCGGATAAGCTTCTTCAATGGAAGCCCGATCTTGAGCAAAAAGCTTTTGAGGACGGGATAAGCGGACATTTTTCCCTGTTCTAGCGTGACTAACTACCATATCCTTCTCGAATCTTCCAGTACAGACCCGAATGAACGCAACCCTGTCTCTGTGTTTCGGATCCATATTCGCTTGCAGTTTAAAGACAAAGCCCGTAAACTCTGGATAGGCAGGGTTAAGAACTCCCATGGAAGAGGAACGACCTTCGGGTTTGAGGGCATAATCTAAAAAGGAGCGTAAGAATAACTGTACCCCAAAATTAGTCATAGCACTACCGAAGAAAATAGGGGTCATTTCACCATCATGTACCGCTTGTAGGTCTAACTCTCCCCCTAATTCTTCAAGGATTTCTAATTCTTCTTTTAGCTGATAATAAAGCTCAGTTTCTAGGTATTCTTCAATTTGGGGATCACCAAGGGAAATAACCGTTTCTTGGGCTTCCTGTGATCCGTGGGAGCGTCTTTCAAACAGATGTATTTCCTGAGTTGGACGATGAAAAACCCCTTTAAAGCGATCGCCCATTCCGATGGGCCAATTAACCGCATAGGTTTGCATTCCTAACTCTTGCTCAATTTCATCGAGTAATTCTAAAGGATCTCGCCCCGGACGGTCTAATTTATTGATAAAAGTAAAAATTGGCAGTTTTCTGAGGCGACAGACTTCAAATAATTTACGGGTTTGGGGTTCTAAGCCTTTAGCGACATCGATTAACATAACCGCATTATCAGCTGCAGCAAGGGTACGATAGGTATCTTCACTAAAGTCTTGGTGGCCGGGGGTATCAAGAAGATTAATTTGGACGTTTTGATAGTCAAATTGCAGAACTGTCGAGGTGACAGAGATTCCCCGTTGTTTTTCCATCTCCATCCAGTCTGAGGTTGCTTTTCGCTGATCTCTTCGGGCTTTCACTGCGCCAGCTTGATGAATTGCACCTCCATAGAGGAGGAGTTTTTCGGTAAGGGTGGTTTTTCCAGCGTCGGGGTGAGAAATAATGGCAAAATTGCGCCGTTTCCCCACTGCTTGTTCAATTTCTTGGTCGATTTCTAGGGTCATTGCTGCTGTATTTGTCAGACACTCTTCTTACTGTAGCAGATCCATTTGTCTTATTACCGCCTGAACTTCTGAACCCTCAAACTACTAAATTATATAATTAAGTTGATGTTTATTTCAGTGAGAGGTCTAATGGGAACAGATATTCAAAAGCTAATTAATACAGTAGATCAAGCCGATTCAGCGCAAAAATTGACTGATGCAGTGCAAGATTTAGCTAATGCAAAAGATAAAGCTGCTATTCCTACCTTAATTACTGTTTTGGGTTATAATAACCCCGGTGCTGCGGTAGCAGCAGTAGAAGGGTTGGTTGCTTTGGGAGAGACGGCAATTCCCCAAATCCTAGAGAAAATTGATGGTTATAATTATGGTGCGCGAGCATGGGCAATTCGTGCTTGTTCAGGAATTGGAGATCCTAGAGCCTTGTCTATTTTAGAAGAAGCAGCAAAGAGCGATTTTGCTTTGAGTGTACGCCGAGCCGCTGCTAAGGGATTAGGTAATATAAAATGGTCTAATATTTCTGAAAATAATCGATTAGAAGCCCAGCAAAATGTTTTAAATGTTCTTCTAGAAGTGTGTAAGGATGGGGAATGGGTCGTGCGTTATGCGGCTATTGTAGCATTAGAATCTTTGTTGAAAACACAGAAAATATTTCAGACACAAATTATCGAATATTTGAGACAAATGGGAGAAACAGACGAAGATTTAACGGTGCGTGCTAGAATTCAAAAGGTATTAAATCAAGATTTTTTCTAACTTTTAAAAAAGGTAACTCATATGAGATTTATTAACCCGAAAACTGATTATGCTTTTAAAAGAATCTTTGGTTCGGAACAAAGTAAAGATATTTTGCTAAGTTTTCTTAATGCAATTCTTTACGAAGATCAAGCGGTGATTCAAGACCTAGAGATTTTAAATCCTTATTCTCCGGGAGCAAATTTTAGTCTCAAAGATACTTATTTAGATGTCAAGGCTAAACTCGATAACAATACCACTGTTTTAATCGAGATGCAGGTTTTAAATCGCTATGCCTTTGATAAAAGAGTCATCTATAATGCAGCTAAATCATACTCAAATCAATTAGATTCGGGGGAAGGATATTCTTTACTCAATCCTGTTATTGCTTTAACGATTGTCAATTTTACGCTTTTTTCTGAGAGTTCATTGATTACTCATCGTTTTTTGTTTAAAGATATAGAAAGTAATTTAGTCTTTAATAAAGAAATTGAATTAGTATTTGTTGAACTTCCTAAATTTGATAAATCTTTAGAACAGTTAGAAACAACGGCTGAGAAATGGATTTATTTTCTACAAAAAGCACCAGAGCTAAGAGAAAAACCCACAACAATGTCCCAAATTTCTGCAATTGATCACGCATTAGATATTGCTAACCGAGCCAACTTAAGTGTTGATGAATTAGAAGATATCCAAAAACGAGCCTTTTGGTTGACAGATCAAGAAGGAATTGCACTTAAAGCTAAAGAAATTGGTTTAGCAGAAGGATTAGAACAGGGAAGAGCGCAAGGTTTAGAGCAAGGTTTAGAACAAGGAAGGACTGAAGGAATTAAAGCCGGAAAACTCGATTTAATTTTCCGAATTATCCGACGACGCTTTGGGGAAGTGTCTCCAGAAATTATCACTCAAATTAGTCAGTTAACAACAGAACAATTAGAACAATTAGGAGAAGAAGCTGCATTTCTAACTACTATAGAAGAATTGTTAAATTGGTTATCTCAAGTCTAAATACTTTTGCTCTTTTTCTTGTCTTTAGGTGAGCTTTTAACACTTTAATCAATAACATTAATTCAGTAAATTCGGTAAAATCAATCCTAAAGAAAGTAATAAACCACTAATAAAATGAAGATTTACTGCAATAAATTTGCCGTTTTTGATTTTCTCTGGTTGACCATGATATTGATAGACGTGAGCTATTAATTGCCAAGCAAAGGGAAAACTAAGAAAGATGGATAATGTCCATATAGGAAAAAGATTTAAGAGGATAAATAAAACAGTTAGCCCGTATAAACTAAGGGTAAAAAGGGTTAAGAATTGAAACCCTCGGAACGTTCCGAGTCGTACAATGGGGGATTTTTTCCCTGCTGCTAAATCATCTTCTACTTGGTGAAAATGTGAACAGAATAAAATAATTGAGGTGCTAATTCCAATGAAAATTCCTGTTGGTAGAATATTAGGGGTTATTAATTGAGTTTGAGAATAATAGGAAGCTGCGATCGCTAAAGGGCCAAAACAAATAAAACAAATAATTTCACCTAACCCTTGATAGCCTAAACGGAAAGGCGGCCCTTGATAACTATATCCTAATGCACAACAAAGCATAATAATACCCAAGACTGTCCAATCCTTTAACCACCAGTCAATCGCAATTACGCCTAAAAATCCTAAGACTAAGAAGAGGTTACTTAACCAAAACATTAGTGACTTATTCCCCGTTAAATTAACGATTGAATGGTGCTTATTTTGGTCAATTCCTGTCTCTGCGTCAAAGACATCGTTGCTAATATTTAACCATGCAATAATGAAGATAGCAGACAGTAAAAACAGGGCAAAAATTCCCCCATTAAATTGTTGAGTTTGATAGTAAGCTAATGCTGTCCCTGCGGTAATTGGAATTACTGCGACAGTGTACATGGGTGGTTTGATCGCTGCAAACCATAATTTTTTTTTAGAAGGAACTGGTGCAACTGTTGTCATTAGAATTTAGAGTAAGCGAATTTAGAATTACACAAGAGAGTTTTTTATCCTCTTCAACGGGGAGACTTGAAACCCTTTTCTGTTGCTATTTTTAAAAAGCAAAGATTGTCAATCCCTAAATCTTAAAGGATGAGTCTAACTTTTGATAAAGTTAGTTACAAAACGTTAAATTTTACCTTTTAAATATCGTTTATTTACTTCTTCCCAATTCACCACATTCCACCATTGTTTGAGATATTCTCCTCGATTATTTTTATATTTTAAATAATAAGCGTGTTCCCATACATCATTGCCCATGACAGGATAAAGTCCTTGCATCAAGGGACTATCTTGGTTAGGGGTACTAATTATCTGTAATTTCTTGTTTTTGTCCAAAACAAGCCATGCCCAGCCACTGCCAAATTGAGATGAACCTGCTTGGTTAAATGCTTCTTTAAAGTCTTCAAAACTACTAAAGGTTGCCCTAATCTCTTGGCCAATTTCTCCAATCGGTTTTCTGCTACTATTGGGAGACATAATTTGCCAAAACATTGTGTGATTGACATAGCCGCCTCCATTATTTCGCACGGTGGTTTTAATTTGGCGGGGAAGATCCTCAAAATTGCTTAATAAAGCCTCTGCACTCTGATTTCGTAACTCAGGATAAGAATTGACTGCTTTATTCAAGTTACGGGTATAACCTACATAGTGTTTTCCATAGTGGAATTCCATGGTTTTGCCATCAATATAAGGTTCTAGGGCTTTAAAATCATAGGGAAGGGGAATCACATTGTAGGGACTGTTATCGGCTAATGCAAGACGATTAAAAGAAGAGGAGACACCAAAAACGGCTGCGCTAGTGGTAAAACTTAACCCTTGAAGAAGATGACGGCGAGAAACAATCATAGCAGTGAAACTTAGAAGGTGCATCACTTGATGACTCTACTATAAATTGGGTGATTCCCCTAGCCCTAATTCTCTTTTGAGAAGATTAATTGATTTGTCACCGATGTAATTTTCACAGCAAATTAGATAAGGAGGACGAATGATCTCTTCTCTAACTTGAGCGATCGCTTGTTTAACAAGGGGATAACTTGCCGCATCGCTCATAATTGTATGGGAATATTTGACAACTGCGGTTAATTTCTCTTTATCGCTGGCTGTTGCTGTCATAACCATCAATTCATCCCCTCTTAGGCTACGAATTAGGGTTTCTGAGATAGTCACAATTCCTAAACTAAGACTGACAAGCCCTAAACGAGTATTAGGGGGTAAATCCTTGATTTGGCTTAATTCTTCCCTGTAATCATGAATATCAACGGCAATTGCTCTAACCGCATAGGGTTCGGTGATCGCTTCTGCTTGATGAATAAAATAGCGACTGGTAACGACTGTTCCCGACTGATTTTTTGCAAGAAATTTATCTAATTCTTCTAAGAAAACTAATTGGATAGGAATTTCTAATGCTTGTTCTAATTCTCTAACGATTAATTGACCTGCTCCCATATCTTGTTTAGGGACAGTTATCAAGACTTGTGCATTACAGCGCAGTCGCCATTCGATTTCGGCTAAAAATAATTCTTGAACTTGAGATAAGGTTAAGCCCTTTAAAAGCAGTTCATTTAAGCTTGTTTGAATAATTTGATGAGCTTCTGGGTAGTCTTGGGCGAGGGGATAAGTTTGATTACTATTTCCCTCATTATTCTGAATTTTAACATAAATGCCTGAGCCAGCAATGGATTCTACTAAGCCCTGTTCTTCCAATTGCTGATAAACTTTGCTCACTGTGTTACGATGCAGGCCAGTTATCATGGCTAACTGTCGGGTACTGGGGAGACGATGGCCGGGGGGATATTGACGAGACGCGATCGCAAACCGCAATTGATCAAGCAGTTGTCGAGACGCAGGGATATCGCTGTCGGAGTGAATTTGGAACTGTAACATTCTGATCAGTTGACAAACTTAGAGAATCGTTGTAAGAATTGACCTAAAATTGAAACAGGAAGCAAAAAATAATTCTGCTTCTTAATTATATACAAAGATTCCTTCTTTAATTTTATCTGTTTTTTGCTACTTAATGATGGTTTCACAAATCTTGATCTTAATTGCTGCTTTTGCTGTTGCTTGGTTAGTTTTTAGTGGACTGCTAAAAATCATTAAAACCAGTGTAGGAACAGCCTTTAAAGTTGCGATTATTGTTTTAGTTTTACAGTTAGTGTTTGGGATTTCTCCTTATGATCTTTGGCAAGAAATTATCAATTTGCCTCAAAGGATTCAAGAATTGTTAAGCTAAAGGGTAGTTGATTTTATCGATTGGTGATCATGACCTTAATTAAAATTTTACCCCCTTGGTATCTTTCCGAAAATGAAGTAACCCCAGAAACTGCTTATTTCAATCGCCGTCAAGTCTTAAAAGGGATAGTTGGTGCAAGTATTGGTGCAGGAGTATTTGCCTTAACAGGGTGTCAGAAATCTTCCTCCCAAGTTGCTTTAGAAAAAACGCTTAATTTACCTAAGTTTGATAACTTACAGAAAAATCCTAACTTTGCATCCGTTGAACGTCCTATTACTGATGAAGAATTAGCCGGACAATACAACAATTTTTATGAATTTGGGGGCAATAAAAAAATCTGGTTAAATGCTCAAAATCTGCCGACTGAACCGTGGAAAGTTGAAGTATCAGGATTAGTTAAAAATCCCAAAACCTATGATATAGACGGGTTAAAAAAAGCATTTCCCCTAGAAGAAAGAGTTTATCGCTTTCGTTGTGTGGAAGCATGGTCAATGGTCTTACCTTGGGTGGGATTTCCCATGAAAGCCTTAATGAAAGTAGTAGAACCTACCGCAAATGCAAAATTTGTCCGCTTCACTTCTTTTTATGACCCTGAAATAACGACGGGTCCGGGGTTCCATTTTGGCGGACTTCCTTGGCCGTATAAAGAAGGATTAACGATTGAAGAAATGGCTAATGATCTAGCCTTTTTTGCGGTGGGAATTTATGGACACCAATTACCAAAACAACATGGCGCACCGTTACGCATGGTTCTTCCTTGGAAATATGGGTTTAAAGGAGCAAAGTCTATTGTTAAAATTGAATTTTTAGCGGATAAACCTGCAACTTATTGGAATACAATTGCTGCTAATGAATACGGATTTACAGCTAATGTTAACCCCAATAAACCTCACCCTCGTTGGTCACAAGCAACAGAAAAATTTATTAGTAATGGGCCGGGTTTATCATGGACAATGAAAGAAACGCTACCCTATAATGGTTATGGAGACTATGTAGGGAAGTTATATGTTTAACGCACTGACCCCTTCGGGTAATTCAAAATTCAAAATTCAAAATAATATAAAAAAGTGATTTTAATTGATCAATTAAGGTACAGGATTCCCCTAGCTTTAGCTATGGGGTATTTTTTTGAATTTTGAATTCATAATGCGCGAATTGGAGCGAAGCGACTGACTTGTACCTAATTTGGTTAGTATTGCATAGAAAATTGAGGACATAACAAGCTTTATGTCCCTACGAATTGATTGATCAATTACGGTAATTTAAGATTAATTGTCTCTGTTGGATCTTATGTAAGTTACCAAGCATCAAAATTATTATATTATTAGATAACTGAATCATTGAGGTGAATAATGACTTTAACGACTCAAAAATTTACCCTAGAAGAGTACCTTGCTTATGATGACGGTACAGACACTCGTTATGAATTCGTTGATGGGGAATTAATTGCTATGCCAACGAAAAGTGACCAAAATAACTTAATTGCTCTTTATTTATTATCAGAATTCCTTAAAATTGTCTCCTTTAAACTGATTCGTCATAAAGATACGGAATTAGTGGTTAGTAGTAATCGAGTGCGCTTGCCAGATTTGATGATAATCAATGAAGATATTTTAACTCAAATGGGTGGAAAACGAGCCACAGTTACCCCAGAAATGTCACCTCCTGTTTTAATTATAGAAGTGGTGTCTCCGGGTAAAACTAATCAAGATCGAGATTATCGTTATAAACGCTCAGAATATGCAGCCAGAGGAATCAATGAATATTGGATTATTGACCCTGAAAAAGAACAAGTTACCCTCTTAATTTTAGTGGATGGCTTGTATGAAGAAACGATTTTTAAAAATAATCAACTGATTATTTCTCCGAGTTTTCCTGAGCTTAGTTTAACCCCTGAACAAACTTTCAGTGCAGGAAAAGGTGAATAAGATCCTATCAAGAAAGCGATCGCAATAATCTTAAATATCCTTCAGTTTTCTTGCTGGGTTTCCGAAATCTATAAGGATATTACTGAGTGATTTGCATTTTAGATCCCCTAATGCTGTAAAATTTGAGAAAACTATGGCTAAAACTTAGGAAATACAATGGCAGAAACCTTATTATTCAATGCCCTGCGCCAAGCAATCGACGAAGAAATGGGGCGAGATGAGACAGTATTTGTACTAGGTGAGGATGTGGGACATTACGGTGGTTCTTACAAAGTCACAAAGGACTTATACGGCAAATATGGCGACTTGCGGGTCTTAGATACCCCCATTGCAGAAAATAGCTTTACAGGGTTAGCCGTTGGTGCAGCGATGACGGGGTTACGTCCGATTATCGAAGGGATGAATATGGGGTTTTTGTTGTTAGCCTTTAACCAAATTGCTAATAATGCAGGGATGCTGCGCTATACCTCTGGCGGTAACTTTAAGATTCCCATGGTTATTCGCGGCCCCGGTGGGGTTGGCCGTCAATTAGGCGCGGAACATTCTCAACGTTTAGAAGCCTATTTTCATGCGGTACCGGGCTTAAAAATCGTGGCCTGTTCTACCCCTTATAATGGTAAAGGATTGCTTAAAGCAGCGATTCGAGATGATAATCCTGTTTTATTCTTTGAACACGTTCTTTTATATAATTTAAAAGAGAATTTACCTGATAAAGAGTATATTGTTCCCTTAGATAAAGCAGAAGTGGTTCGTAAAGGGAAGGATGTTACCATTTTGACCTATTCTCGAATGCGTCACCATTGTCTGCAAGCGTTAAAGCAAATGGAGAAAGAAGGAATTGATCCTGAAATTATTGACTTAATTAGCCTAAAACCCTTTGATTTAGAGACAATTGGGGAATCCATTCGCAAAACCCATCGCGTCATTATTGTGGAAGAATGTATGAAAACGGGGGGAATTGCAGCAGAATTAATTGCTTTAATCAATGAACAGTTCTTTGATGAGTTAGATGCCCCTGTGATTCGTTTATCTTCCCAAGATATTCCTACGCCTTATAATGGCACATTGGAACGATTAACCATTGTTCAACCCCCACAAATCGTGGAAGCTGCTCAAAAATTAATGCTTCTGCAAGTATAAATCAGTGACCAGTTGTTCAGTGAACAGTTATTTATTCCTGATTACTTCTTCTCCTGAACTTCTGAACTTCTGTAACTTCTGAACTTCTGTAACTCTTCTAAAAACAATGCAAAGACAACGCGGATTTCTTGCCCTAATTGTTGCCCTAATTATCGCTTCTATCGTCGTTTTATCAACTTTAGGATTAGAATTGGGCTTAGACCTCAAAGGTGGCGCACAATTGACCATTGAAGTCCAAAAAACTGAAGATAAAACCGTTACCGCCCAAGATTTAGAAGCCGTTCAACGGGTAATTGAAAATCGGATTAATGCGTTGGGTGTGGCTGAACCTTTGGTACAAACCGCAGGACAGGATAAAATTATCGTACAGTTACCGGGGGTGACAAAACCTGAACAAGCCGAACGGGTTTTAGGAGGAACGGCGCAATTAGACTTCTTACAACAACAGCAGGGGTCAGAGGGACAGTTTCAAGCTGAATACAGCATTTTACAGCAACGTCGGGCAGAATTGGAGATTTTAGAAAATGAAGCAGAAATTGCTGAGTTAAACGAATCAATTAAAACATCCAATGAGGCTATTATTGCCCTTTTTGACGATGTGGGGTTAAGCGGAAAAAACCTCAGTAACGCCCGTCCTAGTCCTAATCAGTCAGGGTTACAGTGGGAAGTATTGATTGACTTTGACTCAGAAGGTGGGGAAAAATTTGCTGAATTAACCAAAAATATCGCAGGAACTGGGCGAACTATTGGGATTTTCTTGGATAAACAACTATTAAGTGCGCCTGTGGTGGGGGCTGAATATGCGACAACAGGGATTGCAGGAGGTAGTGCGGTTATTTCAGGGAATTTTACCCTTGAATCGGCAAATGACCTTGCTATTCAGCTTCGAGGCGGTTCTCTTCCCTTTCCTGTTGCTATTGTAGAAAATCGTACCGTAGGGGCAACCTTGGGGCAGGATAGTATTCGTCGTAGTATTTATGCAGGGGTAGCGGGCTTAATTTTAGTGCTTGCTTTCATGGCAGTTTATTATCGGTTACCGGGCTGTATCGCTGATTTATCCCTTACTATTTATACGTTGCTCACTTTAGCTGCCTATTCTCTCATTGGGGTTACCCTAACCTTACCCGGTATCGCAGGCTTTATTCTTAGTATTGGGATGGCAGTTGATGCAAATGTATTGATTTTTGAACGAACTCGTGAGGAATTACGAGGAGGAAATAGTTTGTATCGTTCGGTGGAGTCAGGATTTTATCGGGCATTTTCTAGTATTTTAGATAGTAATGTCACTACTTTAATCGCTTGTGGGGCGTTAATTTGGTTAGGGTCTGGTTTAGTGCGAGGGTTTGCCGTAACCTTAGCCATTGGGGTGTTAATGAGTATGTTTACGGCGTTAACCTGTAGTCGAACCTTAATGTTATTAACGGTGTTAGAGTTTCCCACTGTTCGGCAAAATCCTACTTTATTTTGTCCTAATTTGCCGAAAGAAGCGTGAGGTAAGCTGTCCATCACCGCTTAGCTTATGAGGTATGGGATTTAAGTATCTGAAAACCCGACACCTAAAACCCGACACCTGAAACCTAACACCTGAAACCTAAAACCCGACACCTGAAACCCGACACCTGAAACCTGAAACCCGACACCTGAAACCTAAAACCCGACACCTGAAACCTAACACCTGAAACCTGAAACCCGACACCTGAAACCCGACACCTGAAACCCGATACCTGCAACCTAACACCTGAAACCTAACATCTACTGTGTTTGTGCGCCATGACTACGAGGATCACTATTCGCACCGCTTAATGGTGCTTTAAAAATAGAAGTTTGTCCTGTTGTAGCAGCATAGGGTAAGGTTTTTTGGGCAATTAACGCATCTAAATTGGCTTTAATAATAGATTTTGGTTGTTCTCCAATCGATTGAGCGATCGCATTTCCCTCATCATTCAGAAAAACAAAATGAGGAATTCCATCTACCCGATAACGTAAGATTTCGGGCAACCATTGGCTATTATCTACGTTTAACATGACAAAGTTAACAGAATTCTGATATTCTGACTTAATTTCCGCTAAATCTGCCGCCATTGCTTGGCAACTGGTACACCAATCTGCATAAAATTCCGTTAAGGTTGGCTTATGATTACTCATCGCTACTTCAAACGGGGTAGCGTTTTTCGCCTGTGAATCGAGAGAAACGGCTGTTCCTTGGGTTTGAATGCCTAAAAAGAGGGCAATTCCCAATGCGATCGCGACTAAGGCCAATAATCCGTTTCTTAGGGGTTTAACATTAATTGAATTAGACATAAATAAGTTTGACTTACAGCGAGTGATTAGTTCATCAACTCTTCAATCTGGGCGATGAATGAGTCTAGATGTTCTGAGTTTAGTTTACTACAATCTAGAATTAAAGAGGGAGAGTCTTTTCCCCTTAATAATCGATTAAGGGCAATAAACCCACCTGTTGTTTTGATAATACAATCAGCACAAGCAACTGCATGAATCGATTGCATAAACTTCTTTTTAGAGTTTTCACCTATTATCAACGTCCCATTACAATACTTAGCCAGATCGACCATTTCTTGCTGATTTCTCTTGAAAAAGTGATTCATTTGCTTCCTTTCAGATAGGGAAAGAACTAACCGACCAGATTTAAGGGCGTGACGTATTTCTTGAAATGCCTTATCGTACCCGTCAGAGATAATAATGATAGAGAAAATGCTTCTATCATACCGAGAGAAAATGGTATTAAGAATTTGTTTTATGGCATTAATCTCTATTGGTTTGGTAAATTGATCCGCTTTTTTTGAGAGCAAAGCATTAGATTGATTAAGATTTTGCAACTGAGGAGAATCTCTCTTTAACACTAAAGAATCCGATCCGTGAAGTAAAACAAACTTATTTTGCAGTTCAATCCAGATGCGATCGCCTCTACGAATATGTATCAAAAGCTTAACTTTTTGGGGAGTAAATGGGATAGATACTGCTTTCTTGCTTCTGGCTTGCCAATATCTACTAGACACGAAATCTCTAAAGGGTTGTCCAGATACATCTAAATGACAATTGATTAAGCTAATTGCCCCTAACATTTTCTCAATCTTCTTAGAAACGCTGGGTTTATAGATTTTATCAGTTATTAAAAAGTTGAAGGCCACGGAAGCTGAGGGGATTCTAAGTCCTTCAATTTTGTCTTTCAAATCTTCAATTGTTTGAATTAGTTCATCATCTATGATCTTCATTATATCTATGGAAATTATAGGGGATTTTCTAAGATCAGGTATGTTTTCGGCTTCCCCTAATCCTAAAAAATTTGCGACAAATAAATCATTTTTTATATTAAATCTAGACATTTTTCTCATTAACCTACTGATAGTAGAATTGGGTAAGCTCCTGCGACAAATAAAGGGAGTATAAAAGTAAGTATAAGACAGGGCATTTCCGATTAAATAAGCTCTGTAAAGCCTGAAGAGAATATCAGAAACCCCTATGTATTTATTTTTAATATTAACCGTAAAAAAAGTCATTGCTTTCTAATTTTTAGTTTTAGGGAACAGACGATGAGTAAAAGAGTTAATGCTCTATTGTACAAATATTTACTATACAAAGCGGGCTAGTTCTGCATAAATTACCTGAATAGAATTTGGGAGAAGAGCAAATGAGAAAAGAACGCCAAAACGACCTACAATGTAAAAATACATGAATAGAGTTTGTTCTTATGCCTCAAGCCGTTGGTGTCATTCAAACCCTTGGTTTCCCCCACGTATTAGCAGCCGCTGATGCCATGGTAAAAGGGGGAAGAGTTACCCTAGTTTATTTTGATAAAGCGGAACGGGGTGAATTTGTCGTTGCTGTCCGTGGTACAGTCTCTGAAGTGAAGCAAGCGATGGATGCGGGATTAGAAGCAGCCGTTAAAGGGTATGGTGGTAATGTGGTCAGTCATTATACGATTCCTAACCCTCCAGAAAATCTCTTGGCGGTGCTTCCTGTTGACTATACGCCAGAAGTAGAAGAATTCCGCACCTGAGTGCTTTAAATAATCGGTTTCCACAATCCAGCAACCCTAGCGATCTGTCCCCCTTTTCCCGTATATTTAAAGATTGAAAGATCATCATTGACGATCATCAATTATTTATTTAATCATTAATCTTTTAGGAGTTCACAGAATGCCCGCACAACAGGCCGTTGGCTCAATCGAAAGCAAAGGATTTCCCGGAATATTAGCCGCCGCCGATGCGATGGTAAAAGCAGGAAGAATCACCATTGTGGGATATATTCGAGCAGGAAGCGCACGGTTTACCCTAAATGTTCGTGGAGATGTACAAGAGGTTAAAACAGCTATTGATGCTGGTATTGATGCCATTGGAAAAACTGAAGGAGCTACCCTAGAAACATGGGTTATTATTCCCCGTCCCCATGACAATGTAGTAGCTGTCTTACCGATTGATTATAACGAATCCGTTGCAACCTTCCGCGCCCAAGCAGATGGTATAGCCTTATCTAGCTTACGCCCCTAATCTTTAAAAATTAAGTAGAATGTCAAGTGTTTCTATCAACGAAAGTCTTCATCCCCTAATTAGAGAGTTAGCCGACCTAATTATCCAGTCATGGCAGGAAAATTTGGCGATTTCGCCTTACCAACTCCCTGATGAATTTGGCTATGTGGAGGGAAAGTTAGAAGGGGAAAAATTAGTCATTGAAAATCGATGTTATCAAACACCTCAACTGCGGAAACTACACTTAGAATTAGCAAAAGTGGGAAGTTACTTAGATATTCTTCATTGTGTTATGTTTCCTAAGCCTGACTATTCCTTACCCCTCTTTGGTTGTGATATTGTGGCAGGGCCAAAAGGGATCAGTGCAGCGATCGCAGATTTATCTCCTTCTAATCCTGAGTTTTGTTTACCTAATGCTTATACAGAAGCTCTTTCTGCGTTAGAAAGGCCTGATTTTAGTGAAGATCGTCAATTACCCGAATGGGGGCGTATTTTCTCTCCATTTTGCCTATTTGTGCGTCCTAATTCGCCCTCAGAGGAAAAAGCTTTTCTCCAATGGGTAAAGGATATTTTAGGCGTTCATTGTCGGTTGATTAATGAAGCGCAACCCGTCTGTGTTGAGCAGGTTGAAGCTAATTTGACGGGTCAGCGTTATTATTGCACACAACAGCAACAAAATGATAAAACTCGCCGTGTATTGGAAAAAGCATTTGGTAACGAGTGGGCGGACAAGTATATGACTCAGGTTTTATTCGATTTGCCTGTTTCTTAATAATCATTGTAGCCGTTTATAGCAATTCTCTCCCGTTGTGAGGTACAGAGTTGAGTTAATCGCTTGAGGCAGAAGGCAGATGTTCAGATAATTGTGGTGTACCCCATGAGTCTGGGAAACACTATATTATCTTATGTCCTTTTAGTTTAATTCCATGTTTCTTTAAACAAGATAGCCAACCTTGACGCAAACTAATCGCCTTATAATCAGCTAATAACCCTAACTCTCTTTCCTGTTTGCTCAGTTGATGAAAGGTGTTATATAAATGATAATCAGGTGTCACTAATTGATCTTTTTCATGCAGAACAGGAGGGTTAGGTTCACAGGTATAATCTTGATAAGAGACCGTTGCTTTCCCCATATAAATCATCATTTTAGTATGTAATGTTGGGTGAGGATCAACATCAAAATCAGGATAATATAAATAGGCAATTTTGGCCTGATTAAAGAATAATCGTACCACATTAGCCTCCTCTAACCGTCCAATCCCTTGACTCGCACACCCTTCGTATAAACGTAACATTAACGCAAGATCATCCAATGCACTCAGGTGAACTAATAAAGAATTATTGAGTTTTTTACCGACTGGACTCATTAGACAGAGTTTAGCGATATTCTTCAAATCTCGTAAACTGCACAGCATTAAATCAGCAACGCTACACGCTTGTTGATAACTACCAAAAAATACCCGAATATCTGCTTTTAACGGCGCAGGAAGCTTTCTCACACTAGGTCTATGACTAAAATGACTTAAAGCAAGGTACAATAAGATATCTTGGCTGCGTTTATCTGCGATCGCATCCCAATCTTTTTTTTCTGTCACCTGTAAAATTACCTTAAATGCCCGTCGAAATGTGCCAAATTCAGCTTTTATTTCCTCTTCTGTGGAAAATTCCCCTTTAACGGGAAGTCGTCCCCTTTGGGTGTAAAATTCCATCAATGGCGTTAATAATTGCTCGTGATCTTCAAATTTTGGTAAATTATGGTAAATGCGAGGTGTTTTGGCAGAAGAATGATAACGGGAGAGGCGAAAGTCTTGTGCTTTATTTTCATCCTTAAATACCAAATAAACCCCTAATCCTACTGGGATTGAATCACATTCTAAAACTTGGTCAATGTAAGTCTTTAACTCTTCCTGCTCATAGTATTTTTGAAAAGTGTTACGACTGGTAATGACACCATCTCCATAGACGACTAACCCTTGCGTGCGATCGTTAATTAGCACCTGTGCTGATACGATTAAAACATAACGGGTTAATTTCCACGCTGCTAATAGTGCTTCCCGTCGTTCTTGTAAGTCTTCAATGACATTAATAACGTAGCCTAAATTGACAATATCCGAGGCAATTAAGGGGTCATTAGGGCGATAATAAGGGTCATATCCTGCACTTTTGTATCCTTGTCCAGCAATGCGTTCTATATCTCCCCCATGTCCACACCCGTAATCAAAAAAGGTCGTTTCAGAGGAAGTAAATAGTTCTGTATCCATAGCCAAACGAACGGGACGCGATAAACTGGTACGGAGAATTGCAGCCTTATGACGGTCTATTTCTACTTTAAAACTTTTATTACCAATGGGTAAATGACAGGCTAAATAATGGTCAATAAAGGTTAAATGATAGCGGCTTAAGCGGTTTTCCCAGTCTTGACGTGTTCCAATATAACGAGAATTATCGAGAAGTCCCAATTTTTCTTCAATAAAGCTCAGATGTTTGAATCGTTCGTAGTAAGGAGATTCAGGAGCAATAAAAGTTTCTTTGCGATGGAGAATCGGAGGGTTATGAATATCGCTGTAATCCCAAAATTTAACCGTTTCTAGCATTAGATCAACAATAATACTAAGCGTTAAAGCAGGATGAGGATTAGTAATAAAATCAGGGTAAAATAGGTAAGAAATTTTAGGTTTATCGGTACTAAATTTGACGATAGTTGCGTCGGTCACTTGAGGGGTAAGCCGTGCTTTTTCTTCGTAGAATTGCAAGGTTTTATCTAGAGAAGGTAATGCTGTTTGATGAACATAAAGAGCGTTTGGTAACTGTTTACCGACAACGCTCGTCTGACATTTTTTTATAATGACATCAAATTCATCGAGAGAAATTAGCATAGGGGATCTTATGAAAAAAGGATATCAGAGATATATATTAGAGTAAGATTTATCATCTATTTTACATATTTTAAGTGACTAAGCATCTAAAGTAGTCTCCTCCATACTCTGATTTAAGTAATCAGCTAAAACCTGAACATGGGGAGGTAACATCAGAGAGATATGATCGCCGGGTATAGTATGAACTTTAATCGATTCAGTTGCCCATTGTCGCCACCCCAAATAAGGGTCTTGTTCCTCTATCTCAGATTCCATCGCTCGAAAAACGACTATATTAGTAGGAATAGAAAACTGAGGTTGATACACCATTTGGTGATTCATCTTATAGATATTAAAAAGTGCCTGAACTTGATTAATATCTCCGTTAGGAGCAATTAAATTAGCTTGTTCAAGATAGCTTTGTACATAAAGAAGTTGTTCTTCTGAAGACAAATTTCGCAATTGCTTTTCTTCTTCAATTGTATCTTGTTTAAGCTGCATTAAAGCTTTTACCGTCCCAATAAGAGCGCATAGCCAATATACGTCATCATGTTCCTCTATTTCTCTTTCATCTTGACTATTTTGAGGTGCATAGCTATCTAACATAGCAACCAAAGCAACTGATTCGCCTTGTTTCTGTAATTGCTGTGCTATTTCAAAAACTACTGGTCCTCCGAAAGAATGACCACCTAAGTAATAGGGACCTTGAGACTGTACTGATTGAATCAATTCAACATAATGTTTGGCCATTGCTTCTACAGTAGTATGAGGTGTAGATTCGCCATCTAAACCAACAGCTTGTAATCCATAAAAAGGGCGTTCTTTACCTAAACAGCGTGCTAATTCATAAAAATAGAGTACATTACCACCGGCTCCCGGAACACAGAAAAAAGGCGGTTTATAACCTTGAGTTTGAATGGGAACAAGGGATGACCAAGAAACTGAAAGGCTATCTGTTTTTAACAAGGAAGCAAATTGCTCAATAGTGGGGTGCTGAAAAAGTGTGGCTAAGGGAAGATTGTAATTGAATTCTTTTTGAACTTCTGATATCAATCGAACGGCTAATAGGGAATGTCCACCTAATTCAAAAAAGTCATCATAAATTCCAACTTGATCTAGTCTTAACACCTCCTGCCAAATAACGACTAGTTGCTGTTCAACTTTGTTACGAGGGGCAACATATTCACCCCTTGTTTGAGAACGGATATGCTGTTGTTTAGCCTCAATTTCTTGGCGGATATTAACAGGATTAGCTAACTCTGTCGCAATTTCTGTTATCAGTTGCCAAGGGGCTTTAATCCCTACTTTGGGGGAACTATCTGTTCCTTTTGATGTTCCTGATAGCTTAGTTTTCTCATCTGAGGTAAATTTAAGGTTAGATAAAGTTTCCACTGTAAACTCAAATAATAATCCTTGTTCAATGGCTTCTTGATTATTAGGATTAATTTTGTTTAAAAAGTCTAGTATCGGTTGGTTTTTTGCGGTTCGATAGTAAGGCGCAACCACTTCACTTAAATTCCTTTCTTGTGCCAAGTTCCCTAAATATTTCATCATTTCATACTCAACGGTTTTTCCTAATACTCTACAACTCAGTAAAAAAGTATCGATGGTTAAGGTTATTTCATCATACTTAAATAACATGACACCGACTAAGCCATAGTCGCCAAATCTGTCTTTTACGGTAACCATTCGACCCTCTAATTCTCCACTATCTAATAATTGTTCCATGTCTCCTTCGCTTCGTCGAATGGTGCTAAGGTTAAATTGATTCGTTCGGTAGGTTAGTTGAGATACTCTCGGTAAGTTTTGGGTGCTAATGGGCTGAATCTGAATATCTAGATTTAAACTGTTCAGAAAATCCCCAAACGTTAAGCTTTCTCGTTTTAGTTGTTCCCTTTCTACCTGTTGACGGTACATCTGGGTTCGTTTTTTGTCTTCTGCTGTGGTTTGTACAATATCAAATGCCCAAATATGTTTTAGCCATTGGGGAATTTCTTGGGGGTTTTCGGGTACTTGTAAGGTTAAGACTTCGGGACAATTGGCTCTGACTTCTGCACATTCTATAGGGTTATCATCCAGAAAAATAAAGCTATCCAATCCTAAGTTTAAGTCTTTGGCTAAGGCTTTGATATTTTCTGATTTGGCTTGCCAGTTAATTTTCCAGTCAACTAAATACTCTTTTTGTAATGGCATTTTAGGATGTTCCTCAAATACTGCCCATACATCTTCTTCTTGGTTTTTACTACATAAACATAATAATTTTCCTGCTTTTTGTTGTTCTACTAATAATTCTTGTAAGCTTTGTCGGTTTGAATCAATCATAATTCCTTGTGCGCCATCTTCTCCACATATACCTGTCCATAAAGTATTGTCACAGTCTAAAACAATGACTTTATAAGGAGATAATTGGAGGGCATAAATTTTCCGTGCAATAGCTGTTCCTAATGCTGTGTAGTAGGTTTCGGTGTAAGGAATATGTCCTATTTCGTCTCGATTTACATCGTAGTAATCTGATACAGGATAGTTATTTTGAATATTATCTGAAGATATAATATGAATGCGGTTAAATGATTTGAGTTGAGCCATTAATATTTTCTCTATTCGATGAATAACCTGTTGTTTGTCTTTGCTTAAGTTAGGTGAAGTCGGACAAATCACTAAAATTAGAGGGACTTTTAGGTGAGAATGATGTTGTTGTAGAGCATCAATTAAATCTTGGCTATTCTGTCTTAGTTTCATTTGCCAATCTTCATCTTTACTCTCATCTATTTCGGCAAATCTTAACCAATCTTCAGGTCGAATTAAGATGAGGTTGACCCCGTCTGTATTTTGATTAAGTTGGCTATCTGGGTTCAGAATTTCTTGAAATACTTGATTATAAGCAGTTAATTCTATCTCTGATGGTAGATTTAGTTTTTTCAGCCAGTAGCTTAGTGAGCTTTCTATTGGTTCTATAGTAAAGGTAGAAGTTATGACAATAGATTGCTTTTTATCTCGTTCTTGAGCATTTTTAATTTGCTCTTTTAAGCTTTGATGAATTTCTATATCTCCTATTTTTGCTTGGGGATTATCAAGAATTTTCTGTAATATCTCTACATAGTTCTCTACTAACGCTTTGATGGTACTTTCTTTGAATAAGTCGGTGCTGTATTCGCACTGTAAAAAAGTTTGTTGATTGTCTTCAAAAATCTCCCATCTCTGATCAAGAAGGGCTATCTCTCTTTCCCCTTCTATTGGAGTTACTTCTAAATCATCCCCAAATAAAGGAGAACGAGGAAAATTCTGGAGCAATAGGGCAATATTATAAATTGAATTATAACTTATGTTTCTTTCAGGGTTAATTACTTCTACAACTTTCTCAAAGGGATAATCTTGGTTTGTATAAGCGTCAAGAACGATTTGATTTTCTTGTTGCAAAACATCTATGATTGTTATTTCTTCATTTATTTTACTTCTTAAAGCCAGAAAGTTCATAAAACAGCCGATTAGGGGTTCAATTTCTATACGATTACGCCCTGCAATCACTGTCCCGACTATCAAATCTTTTTGTTGTGTCCACTTAAAAAGTAAAAGCTTTAGTGCTGTTAAGAAGGTAACAAATAAGGTTGTCTCTTGTTCTTGACTCAATTTCTTCAGCCTACTCATTAGGGTTTCTGGAATCAGGCGTTGATAGGTTGCTCCCCGAAAACTCTGGATTTTAGGTCGAGGATAATCTGTTGGTACATTAATTAGCTGAGGTGCATTATTCAGTTGTTTTTGCCAGTAGTCCAGTTGCTTTATCCCTTCTTGATTTTCTATCCATTCTCTTTGCCATGCTGCAAAGTCGGCGTATTGTATGGCTAAGGGGTCTAGTTGTATGTCTTTTTCTTGAACGTATCCTCTGTATAGTTGACTGAGTTCTTCTACGAAAATTCCCATTGACCACCCATCAGATATAATGTGGTGCATGGTTATGAGTAGGATGTGATTGTTGTTATCTAGTTTAATGAGTTTGCTTCTGATAAGTGGGTCGTTGGCTAGGTTAAATGGCAGACTGGCTTCATGGTTGATTAGGGTTTGTTTTTGTTGTTGTTTCTGGGTTTCTTCTAAGGTCTCTAGGTTGATGATTTCTAGGTTAATTGTTCGTTCTGACTCGATTATTTGAATGGCTTCTCCTTCTATACTGGTAAATCTTGTTCTTAAGCTTTCATGTCTTTCTACTATGTCGTTCAGACTGTTTTCTAATGCTTGGATGTTGAGGTTTCCTGTTAGTTGGATGGCCGCAGGTATGTTGTAGGTGGCGTTTTCTCCTTCTAGTTGGTCTAAGAACCAGAGTCTTTGTTGTGCGTAGGATAGGGGTAGGTTTCCTTCTCTACTGACGGGAAGAATGGGGGTGATTTCTGTTTGTTGGCTGGTTTCTATTTGTTGAGAGAGTTGTTCTAGGGTGGGATGTTCAAATAAGCTACGAATGGGTAGGTCTAAACTAAATGTTTCTCGGATACGGGAGATTATTTGTGTTGCTAAAAGGGAGTGACCGCCTAGTTCAAAGAAGTTATCATTTAGGCTTATTTGTTCTATTTTTAGGGTAGTCTGCCATATACTGGCTAATATCTGTTGGGTTGGGGTACTAGGAGGGATGAAGTTGTCTCGGTTTGTGTTGCTAAAGTCTGGGGTGGGTAAGGCTTTTCTGTCTATTTTTCCGTTGGGTGTGAGGGGAAGGTTTTCTAGTAGGACAAAGGCACTGGGTATCATGTACTCTGGAAGTTGAGTCTTGAGATATTCTCGGAGTTTTTTGGTTATTTCTGGGGTGTCTGAGACGATATAGGCGACTAATCGTTGGTTTCCTTGGTCTTCTTTGGCTATAACAACGTTTTCTCTTATATCAGGATGACTGCTAAGGAGTGATTCTATTTCTCCTAGTTCGATTCTAAATCCTCGGATTTTTACTTGATGATCTATTCTTCCTATATATTCTATGTTTCCGTCGGGAAGATAACGGCATAAGTCTCCTGTTTTGTACAGTTTTGTCTGTTTATTTGGGTCAAATGGGTTAATGATGAATTTTTCGGCGGTTAATTCGGGTCTCTTTAGGTATCCTCGGGCTAATCCGTCTCCTCCTATGTGCAGTTCTCCATATACTCCGACAGGGACGGGGTTTAAATGGGAGTCTAGAATGTAGAGTGTCGTGTTATCAATTGGGCGACCAATCAAGATTGCTTGAGATAAATCCGTTGAAGAATCAACTTCATAAATGCAACATCCGACGACTGTTTCAGTGGGTCCATATTCATTAATAATTCTCGTTTCAGGTGCATTTTTTGTCCAAGGTTCAACTTGATTTCCTAATAATGCTTCCCCTCCTAAAATAAAAGCATTTGTTTGATTGCTCATTTCTTGATGGGGAATTGATTGATTAAGAATTTCTAAATGAGCCGGGGTAATTTTCACTAAACTGAGGTCATGGTGAGAGCGTAAACATTGATTTAAAGATTCTACTTCATTATCTTCTGGTAAAAGA
>JBFRWB010000160.1:0-4619 GCA_051439375.1 Microcystaceae cyanobacterium | reverse complement strand
GATAAGAAATCTTTAATCTAACTGAGGATTATCTAAATTATTGAATAAATTTATTAGCTGCTGGAAAAAGAGTCCCCTCTGTCTTAGGTTGGGGACTCTTTTTCGACATTAAGGTTGAGACTCAATTCTGCTGAAAATTAAGAGAAGAATCAAACCTAGTTTGGTGAATAGAGCGTAATTGACCCTCAAGTTTTTCAATACGATCAATCGCTTGTTCTAAAGTAGAAACTAAACTCAGAACTTGAGAGTCAGACTGTGTAGAAAAACCAGCGATAATGGTTTTTATCAAAGGCTCGTTGTACAACCAAGAACGGGAAACACCGGACTTAGCAGCAACAGAGCTAATGGTAATAGGTTCGTTGGTTTTGGTTAATAAATCAATAGCATTGATCGCTTTGGTCAAGGTGTCTAATCGCTTGGCCGAGGCGATTTTCTGACAATGTTCTGTACGAGTCATGTTACCTCACATCCACATATTAAATGATTTTGTTGAAAAACTATCCCTAAAAAAGTTACCAAGAATTTTTCTGCCAAAAATTCCCTGATTATCCTTTTGTTGAGTCCCTATTCTCTTACTGAATCCCCTCTATTCGTAATAACAGGAATCTTAAGGATTTAGTAATCAGTCTTAACAAAAAATAATAAATAAGTCAACTGATTGCAGATTGCAGACGGCAGATTGAAGATTGGTGCGCTCTCCAATCTCCAGTCAAGTTAAAGTCTCCAATTAGTTCCTTAAGATTGTTTTTATAATCTTCAAAAAAAGTCGAAAAAATCAAGGGGCTATGTTTTGGAAAATTGTCCAAAACATAGATAAGTAAAGTCAACATAGTTGACAGTCAGAAGAGATAAGTTAAACTACTGAAAAGAAAAAATAAAAAAGTTTTGGAGGTGAGAACGAAACAAATAGATATTGAGAGAAGAGAAGTTTGCCCTGGAGAAGAGAGTAATCTGAATAGAGTCTATTGAAGGACTTTATTCAATGTGGTTAACCTAGGAATTGGACAAGAAGAACTATCAGAAAAGATAGGGAATGTTGTTGTGTATTTCTCGTTCAATTAGGGAAGAACCAAAGAAATGCTAACCAAAACAGACAAGAATTGGGCATCTAAAAAACAAGAATCAAAGTTGATTGTTTGGGTATGTGGTTTATATGCCTTACAATTAATAGCCGAATATCCCGATGTTTGGATCGGGGTAGGACTAGGAGCATTAGTCATAGCTGTTCAAAATCAGAAATGGATAAAAAACCGGAAAAAATGGGGGTATGTCTTATTAGGAATCATTCTGGTTCCTGTCTTAATAAATTGGTGGGCAACGCCAGGAAGTGCGGAAGTTTTATTAACAAGAGTTCAAGGATTTTTTAGCAGTTCCTTTGGGGGAGAATCTTATGGCTCGGCTATTGATTTAATTTTCAATTCGGCGCGAGGATTTTATATAATGCTGTTACTAATCGCAGCATGGCAAGGATGGCAAAGCTATCAACAACAGGACGAAATGGGAGCATTTGTGAGAAATATGCTTTATTCATTGGCTGTCATTTTTAGTGTAGATGTCTTTAGCAGTTTTGTTGTTCCAGCATAGAAAGTGTAAGGCAAAGGGAAAATATTAGTCCTTTTGCCTTCTGAAAATAACAATGTCTAACCATCAATTCAGACCAATCAATAGAGCGGTGGGATTAGCTCCTAGAGTAGGAACGTTTGCTTTTTATCAAATCGTCCCGGCGTTAGGAATAACCATAGGAATGTATTATCTAAAAACCTTAGTGGGATGGTCGTGGTTATTAACAGCAATAATCTGGGGAATATTAACAGGAAGTCTTCTAGCTGTGTTAGGAGATAAACCTTGGTTATTTCTAGGAAGAGTAACGAAAGTTCCTTCTGTGGTGAGAGCAGGAGCTAATTATCAACCATTACTAAAAATAACAAGACAATGAGGAAAAATGGCAGTCATAAGTAGTAAATCAAAACTAAAGAGACAGAAGATAGTAATGGAGGCGTTTGAGGAGTCAGTACACTATCAAACGACGATAAGTTTCCGTTTTAGGGGAATGAACATCGGAGCCTTCTTACTGAAAAGAACACCAAAATCACCGTGGGTATTAACCTTTGGATTTCAGAGTCGAGGGATTCATAGTTTTCTGCCCAATCAGAAATTTGAGCAAGTTTTTGACGACTTAGAAAACGGACTAAAAGATTTACCAAAGGAGAAAATAACGTTTCATTTGGGGGCTTATAAAACGGATGAAGCGAGACAAAAACATTTAGATAAATTAATTTCTAAAGCCCCATCAGAAGAGTTAAAATTTCTCTTAATGGGGGAAAAAGCAAGGGTCAGACAATTATGTAAACAAGGATTGAGAGAACCGAAATCTCTCTACATATTTGTGACTTATCATTCTTCTAGTGGCAATCAATACCAAGATGTGTTGGGGAAAGTTTTCAGGTTAATAGATGAAACTTGGACGGAACTATCAGGAAAAAGGAAAGGATGCGCTCAAAAAAGTCTCGAAAAAATCTTAAGAAGAGCCTGGGCTGATGGGTTAGTCAATTGGAGGCAAATACTAGAAGGAAAACTAGGATTAAAAGTACGACCGTTAACTTCCGATGAACTCTGGAATTATCAATGGCAAAGGCTTAATGTAAGCTCACCTATCAAAGTGCCTCAAGAAATTGTCGTGGATAAGCACGAAATAACCGAAGTCATCAGAAGCCGTCGCCACGGAACCACTTTAATGTTAGAAACCGAACCGGAATATAACCGCGAATGGGTAAAAGTGGCAGGGAAATATATGGGGATTCTAACCTTTTGGGATAAACCCGGAGGATGGAAAGATAAACGTTCCCAACTCCATTATCTCTGGGATTTAGTGGCCAGGGAATTAGTAACGGATACGGAAATTATTACCCAGTTGGTTCCGGCCAACCAGAAACGGGTGAGTATGCTGGTCAAACAAGCCACACAACAAGCCTACAATCGTTCAAAGAACAGTGAGAAAAAGTCGGGACAAGATATTGCAGCGTCCCTAAAAGCGAAAAAGGGCGTAAAAGCGACGGAACAGTTGTTAGAAGGGGATATGCCTTTGTATGTGGCCACGATTATTCTAGTGAAACGGGATAATCTAGAGGCTCTAGATGAAGCGTGTCGTTACATAGAAAACTGCTTTCATCGTCCAGCTTGGGTGGTACGAGAACGACAAATAACCTGGAAACTCTGGTTACAGTCCATGCCTATTGTCGATGAAAACCTGTTGACATCAGGGTTCATCCAAAGACGGCAAATGTACCTCAATTCAGAAGCCCCTGGATTTTTACCCATTGTCAAAACCTGGAGTAAAGACACAGAAGGATTAGAGCTAATTAATGAAGACGGGGGAACACCGATTTTTATCGATTTGTTCAACACAGGAAATGATAAACATCGTCATTTGTTTGTGGTGGGGACAACTCGTTCAGGGAAGAGTGTCTTAGTGGGGGGTATTCTCAATCAAGCGTTAGTGAGAGATATCCCTGTTGTCGCTATTGATTATCCCAAACCGGATGGCTCGTCTACCTACACAACCTACACGGAATTTATGGGCAAACGAGGAGCTTATTTTGATGTAGGGAAAGAATCGGTGAATATGTTTGATCGTCCCTATTTAGCCAAATTACCAGAAGACAAACAATTAGAAAGATTTGAAGACTACAAAGATTTCTTGTGTAGCTGTCTGATGGTGATGGTGATAGGGGAGTCGAATGATGTGCTTCTCAACCAAACGGTTCGGACTATCTTATACCAATCTTTAAATGCCTTTTTCAATGCTCCCGAAATTCTGAAACGGTATGAAGAGGCTGAAACCGGAGGGTTAGGGTCCCCCTCATGGGAGAAAATGCCAACGCTAAAAGATTTTCTGGCCTATACCCAAAAACTGATTTCAGACAACCATTTTGACCATCTCCAAATGAGTGACAAGGTGATTCCTTTGAATCGAACCGGAGGGGCGATTTTACCGAAAGCCCTAGAACAAATCGTCCTACGATTACAATACTGGACAAGCAGCCGTGTGGGTAAAGCGATTTCTAATCCGTCATCGGTTCCGTCTAACGCTGCATTGATGGTTCTAGCATTACGGCAAATTTCGGAAAATGAAGACGCTGCCATTCTCTCCTTAGTAGCTTATGCTGCTGCTTTGAGACGTGCCATGAGCCATCCTTTGAGTATCTTCTTTATTGATGAAAGTCCCATTCTGTTTAAATTCCCTTCGGTGGTGCGGTTAGTGGCTTCAATTATATCCAATGGGGCTAAATCAGGAGTGCGGGTGGTGTTATCGGCACAAGACCCTAATTCCATTGCCAATACCGAAGCCGGGGCGCAAATTCTGCAAAACATCAATACTCGCATCATTGGAAGGGTGCAACCGACGGCCATTGATTCTTTTGAGAGAATTTTAAACTACGATCCCCTCTTAATTGGGAGATGTGCCACCTTTGAGCCGAAAGCGTGGGGACTATACACTTCATGGTTGGTTGATGATAACGGGACGATTAGTTTCTGTCGCTATTATGTGCCGAAAACCCTTTTAGGATTAGTGGCTAACAATACAGACGAACAAGCAGTTAGGGAAGAGTTTTTAAGAG
>JBFRWB010000159.1:0-3058 GCA_051439375.1 Microcystaceae cyanobacterium | reverse complement strand
ACCACATCGTTAATTAAGGTTTTACGAAGTTCTTTGAGTTTCTCAATTTGAGTATTAATGGTTTGGATAATTTGGTCTATTTGAGCAGTTTTGGTGTCGAGGTAATCAGCGATCGCTTTTTGTTCAGAAAGTGGAGGAACAAGGCAAAGTAAATCTGCTATGACAGAAGCATTAGTCGCAGGATAGCTGACACCAACCGACAAAGAACATATTTTGTCGATCAAGAAGTTCGATGTAGCCAAATAAGCGAAGTATTTACTTTTTAATACTTTCTTGGGAGATATAACAGCAAATCCAGTAGAAACAATCACATCCGATATTTCATCTTCAAATGAGGTGATTGCTTTCAGATATGTCCGCACTGTCGAGATTATTGTATCCCCTTTTTTGACTATACGCTTTGCTCGTGACGGAGCATGGCTAAATTTCATGCGTTCCGAGACAAAGCCTCTTACTCCGTATGTGACGCTACTAATATCAATATAATCAAATTCATAGTCTTTGGATGTCTTTTCTGTGAGGGTTTTCTTATTGATATAGCTAATATCTTTTATCCGTTTGACATCCCAATGCTCAGGAATCTTCCCTATCCACTCAATACCACTATCTTTATATAATGGATAATTGACAGTTGACAATTGACAATTCTTGCTTTTCTCATTATCAATTATCAATTGTCCATTATCAATTCTTCTTCCTGTAACCGTTTCATTGATAAGCGATCGCTTTAATTCCTCATAGCGTTGGGCTTTTTGGGTAAGTAGGTGAATTTTGCGATCAATTTGGGCGGTTTTGGTGTCGAGGTAATCGGCGATCGTTTTTTGTTCCTCAAGAGGTGGAAATAACCAAAAAACTCTAGAAAGCTTTTCTTTTGTAAGATGCTTGATGCTGACTTGATTAACTATCGAATCGTAATATTTAAGCTGTCCTAGCAAAACGGACTGATAAAGGTGATATTGAGGATGCTGATTCTTAAATACTGTTACTTTGTGGACGGAATTTTGTATATAACATTCGTTCAGTTCTTCCCTCCAAATAGATGTTTTACCGACTTCACCACCTTCACTTAAAAGCAAATCGTCTGCCTTTAGGCGGTATGTCTTCATCTCATTAGGCGTAAAATACATTTGATCAACACTGGAGATATCGACATTAAACCATCTGATGTTTTTTGACTTTAAGTAGTGTCGATAAAACTTGTTAGGTGCAGGTTTATTATCAAGCATCTTGCCTAACACAAGCGTTGCAAGTTCCTTGACTCTTTTAATGTCCCAATGCTCAGGAATCTTACCTAACCACTCAATACCACTATCTTTATGTTCTTCGTATCTTTGAATGGTTAATCTCATAGCGTCAAATCCTCCTCTAACGCTTTTAACTTATCATTCAAAGCGTCTATTTCACCTAAGATTTCTTCGACACTTCGCAACTGCTCAGGCTTGTAAAATACCTTATTAAAGTTAATTTCTACCCCCACTACATTATCTAAATACTCAAAGGGTTTCGTAATGTATTTTTCCATAAAAGCTGCGATCGCTGTTTGATTTTCATCGGAGTCACGATGATAGGGAATAATCTCATAATCTTTCTGCGTGTCTGGCGTTAACTCCACGGTGATCACAATACTTTCTGGCTTGGTTTTCGTCTTTTTCTTAAAGGAACACTTAACCACAATCTTCCCACAACCCAATGCTTCTTGTTTACCTAACACCTCTTTTATGAGGGTTTCTTGCTCATTATCAAAGCTGTATTGTGCCTTCTCCGTCGTCACCACTAAGGGTTGTTCTTTGTAGTCCAATGAACTCACAAAGGGCTTAATATCTTCGGTGAAATAGTCAAAGAGATCCCCCCGGCTGTCGCCACCCCCCTTATCAAGGGGGGCAGGGGGGATCGTTATTGTAAACTCCGTTAACGTCCGTTCTCCGTTATCCAACTTCACCGGTTTGAGTTTAAGGCTCTTTTTCCCTTCTTTGAGGCGAGTGGCAAAAGTTTCGCCCTGCTCATCCACATTAGTAAGCATGATCGCCTGTTTATTGAAATAGAAAAACTCCTTATCAAACACCCTAGCATAGTCCTTGTCTGCCCATTGCGCCAAGGTTTCCACAATTTCTAAACGGTTGGCCTCATCCACTTCTTTACGCTTCGATCCCTTATTTTTCTTCAACGGCTTAAACTTTTCACTGGCATTAATCAACATGACCCGATCTTTGCATTCATTAGGTTTCTGCTTATTCAACACCCATAGATAAGTATAAATATTCGTGTTAAAAAATTCATCCGTGGGCAACTGTATCACCGCTTCTACTAAGTCCTTATCTAACATCCATTTACGTATATTGCTTTCTCCTGATCCGGCATCCCCACTAAACAGAGTTGAACCATTATGAACCACCACCCCCATACCTGTACCATTCAACTTTGAGATTAGGTGTTGCATAAACAATAACTGCCCATCCCCCACCGAGGGCAAATGATGAAAGCGTTGGGTTTTATCGTTGCGTATATCCTTCTGAAAGCCCTTCCAGTCCACTCCATAGGGTGGGTTTGCCACTACTACATCAAACTCATCGGCAAAGAATTTCTCAGCGATCGCCAAAATTGTAGAATTAAAAAGTGCTGAAGGTTGAGATTATTGGAACGACAAGTTATAAGTTAAACTCCTCTAAAGCAGGATAAAAGTTACTATTTTCATGACTGGGACGACTTAATTTAATTAGGGCAAATCGTTGTAACGAGGTTAGTTTTTTCCATTGTTCTATTGTAATTTCTTTGTTGAATTCTGCTGCTTTTTCTTGAATTTCTAAAGGAATATGCTCACTATTTAACCAAGGAGGATTATCATCAATCGGTATTTTTTTTGCAGGAACTCCTGTTTGTTCTGTGACTAAAGTTTGCAAAAAATTGTGATATAGTTCGGCTTCTTCTGGGGTGTCACAAGCCATATTAATTAATACTTTCTTTTCTTCAGAAGTAAATTGATTCCAGTGCATTAATTTGAGTTTGACCCCACAAGTATCTAACTTGAGACGAACAATCATGGGAATACAGTGTAAAGACT
>JBFRWB010000158.1:0-7858 GCA_051439375.1 Microcystaceae cyanobacterium | reverse complement strand
GCACTACATCCCTGTACCAAAGAAGACGACGTATTCGGCGCAATAGCGGTAATATGGCTATTACGAATCCCGTAGGTTTTAACATCCTCTGATAGCTGTAGCCATCTTTCCGTCTCTGAGGCGTTTTTTAAATACCATTCTACAGGCTTTGCACCAATTAAATGACCTTTACTCCATTCGCTTCCTTCATAAGCGTCATATACCCCTCTTTCTTTGGCTAATTCCATTGAGGTATAGGTACACCAATAACCAATCTCTTCAAACAGATAATTAATCTCATCTAAGTTGGTATAAAGTAGCTGTTTCTTCGCTAAATAATCAGCTAATCCCATACAACCGACACCAATGGTACGATAGCGGTCATTGTGATTCGCTGCATCATCAAACGGTGGATGAGTAATATCAATGGTATTGTCTAACAACCGCACAGCAATTCGAGAGACTTCGGGAATTTCTTCTATCTCCAAATTAGCTAAATTTAAGCTAACTAAATTACAGCAATGAGCGTATAGATCAGGGGTAACATTGCTAAATGATTCAGTACATAAATTAACCTGTGGGATATAACCATCATGTTGATTAGGATTCGCTTTATTAATGGTATCCTTAAAGGCAAGATAGGGCATTCCCGTTTCAACCTGCGCCCGCATGATTAATTTAAACAATTCACGGGCGTTAATGCGCTTGTAAAGGGTAATTTTGTTACCCAATTCTGCTTCAATTTGCTGATAAGCTTTCTCAAATTCTTTTCCCCATAAAGGGGCTAATTCTATCCCTAATTTTTCTCTGACTTCATAGGGATCTACTAATGTCCATGTTTCCTTATTTATCACCCGTCGCATAAATTCATCGGGCAAAATTAATTGAGGAAAAATGTCATAAGCTTTACGTCTTTGATCCCCGTTTTCTGTCTGCATTTCCAGAAATTCTGGCACATCTAAATGCCATATATCTAATCCTACCGTAACTGCACCTGCCCGTCTTCCCCCTTGGTTAACTGCGATCGCTGTATCATTGAGTAACTTGATCCAAGGGATAACTCCCCCAGACGCATTGGCTTTTTTCATTACCCAGCTTCCTGTTGCCCGAATTCGGCTGACATTTACACCAACACCACCACCATTCTTGGAAATTCTCGCTGTATTAGTAATTTCTCCAAAAATACTCTCTAAATTGTCATCAATGGCCAAAATAAAGCAGGAAGTTAATGATCCATTGGGGACTCTTAAATTAGCTAAAATTGGGGTTGCAAGGGATATTTTCCGCTTTGCAATGGCTTCATAGAAACATCTAGCTACTTTTAATCGATTTTCGGGCTTTTCCACCGATGCTAACAATAAAGCACAACTTAATAAGGCCTCTTGGGGTAATTCATCAGGAAGTAAGTAACGACTGGTAAGTAGCACAGAACCAGCATAATCATAGTCTGTATCCCAATCAGAATTTATCCAAGATCCGGCTTCTTTAAGTTCTTTCTGAGAATAAATCAATAAACGCTGGTCATAATCCCCTGATTTTACTTTTATCCTAACGGTTTCTTCATATTTACCGTATTGATAGCCTCTACTAACAAGGGTATCTTTCCATAAACTCCAAATATGGAGTCGGCCTGCAACATAACGCCAGTCTGGTTCTTCTGGACTACACATTTCCAGCGCACAGTTAATTAAATTATCCTGTATTTCTCTAGTGGTAATCCCATGGCGTAAACGGGTGGTTAACCCTGCTTCTAGGGCGATAGAGTTAACTTGGTATCCTTGACACGCCCATGCTACTACATTTCTAATTTTACTGATGTTTAAGCCTGTTTTCGAGCCATCCCGTCGAACAACTTCGATTTTGTGGTGTTGCACTGTGCTATATGGGTTACTTCCTTCTACTAAGACGTTAGGGTTAGGAGAAGGGTTGCGATAGGGAGCGAGAGAAGAACTTGATAGGGTGGGCTGCATAGGTCATGATCAACAGATAACTTCCTTGGTTATACCATAGATATGGGGTGAGGGGGAAAAAAATTACGCTATATATAGTTAAAAAAGGATAAATACTTGGTATTTTCGTTCTTTATCAGTAAGTAGTAAACAGTAAATAGTAAGCATAAACAGTATTTTCAATTTATTACTTCCGACTTCATTCAATCTTCATCCTCTGATATAGGTTGAGTCTTTCCTAATTTTTTAAAAATAGGTTGTCCTCGTTTGGGCGGATATTGAAGTTTAAAATAAGGTTCATCATCATCAGGAATTGGAGGAAGTTGTTGAATATACCCCTTTTCAATTAGAGGAATAAGTTTTTCCATTGCTGTTTCTTCATCTAAGCAAAGATGGACGGCAACCTCTAATAAACTGCATTCCTTTTGACGACGAATCCAATTAATCAGGTGACGTTCTTCAGTAGATAACTTCTGTAAAGCTACCCAAGAAATTCCTTTGTTGTTCGAGGGTTCGGGTGGCAGTTCATTCATAGCGATCGCCTAAAATTAGTTATTCAAATAATTAAATATGACGCACAATTTTTTGCAATTCTTGGGTAAAAGGATGATCTTGATGGCGCAAGCAAAATAAACCTTGACTTCCTAATCGTAGCATTTCAGTTGATAAAGGAAGAACCCCTGCAACGGGTAACTGATAGGTATCTTGTACCTTTTCTTTTAGGACGGCAAAATCAAATTCTGTTAACGCTTTATTAACCACTAATACCATTTTGGGGACTTCTAATTCTTTGGCAACTTCTACGATAACAGCCGTTCCTAAATAGTCTTGTTGATCGGGTCGTAGAATGACAACCAACGTATTAGATAAACCAATAGATAAAAGCGTTTCTTCGTTTAAACCGGGGTGAGTATCGACAAATAAGTAATCTAATTTACAGTGTTCGCTCACTTCATAAAACCCTTCTTGCAATAATTCTACATCATATCCTTCACTTAAAATCGTGGCGATATCTTCGCTTTTCATACTCGAAGGAATCAGAAAAATTTTGCTTTTTGGATTAGATTGTGGTGCATCACTTAGCACATAACTAACATCATAAGCAATTTGACTGGCTGGACAATCTTCATCCCATAAATAATTATTGAGGGTTTTATGGATTTTGGTTTCATCTAAGCGAAAAAGAATATGGACACCGGGGGATTGAATATCTGTATCCACAATTCCCACCCGATAGCCTTGTAACGCCATGGTTGTCGCTAAATTGGCAGTTAGGTTAGATTTTCCAGTACCACCTCGATAGGAATGAATAGAGACAATTTGAGTCATTTTTAACAAATTCAATAGGGATTCAATGGTTAGAAGGCGTAATGTCAGTGATCTGTTATCAGTGATCAGTACCTCGCACTCTGTTGCAAGAGGCTTAAAATAGGTCATCTTCTTTTTTTATCCTCTTAAAAGAGGAGGCTTTAAACCTAAATTTTTCGGTAACAAGAACTTTGATTAGCACCTACTTTCCTTTACTTTACGGGTCACTTGCTTTATGTTGCCCAAATTGTGGCGAAAGTTAACAAACCCTTCTCAGTTTCCCTGTTCAAAGTAAGAACTTTTTACCTTTTTGGGGCAACTTTCTCCCTCAGAGGCGAAACTGTCGCCTTTTTGGTGCAACTGTCGTCCTTTTTGGTGCAACTTTCTCCCTCAGAGGCGAAACCTTTTCGCTTTTAAAACAATTTCAGAAGACTTAGGATGGCTTCATTTCGCTACCCTACATTCGCCATGACGGTTAAAACATTTAATTAACCCCTGTTAAACACCACTAACCACCCCGAAATAAATTTCAGGGCTAAAAGAAAAGGGGGAAGTCTGCTAAAGAGACTCGTTTATGATCAGAGTTTATTTTTAAGGTATTAGTCATCTTTAGATGACTTCAGCTATTAGCCATGAACTTGAGTTCATGGCGAAACTAAGATCTTATCATTAAATCATATTAATCACAGTTTAAGATAATTAAGCGAGCAGGATGCTCGCACTCCTAAGATAATTGTAATTTTAAAATCAAGATTAATCCATCATAGTCTATCATTAAATCACATTAATCACAGTTAAGACAACTATCTATGGAGTCCTAGCCATCGTTCTTCTAATTTAGCCAGTAAGGTACTAGCTTGATCATTTTTACTGTTAGGAAGGTTTCCCTCTGGCCATTCACTTTCATAAGGTGGGGTGACTCTTTTTTCTTCGAGATGTTGCACAAATTTGAGTCTTCCTGATACGCTTTTAAAAGTGAAGAACTGACAGCTAATTTCTTCTCTTGTCCAAATATAATCGGGATCTGAAGACTTTCTTAGGAGTTTTTTGAAGTGTTTACCATCTTTGATTTGCAGGATGCCATTAGTAATTGCTAAATAAATTAATGGAGAAAATATTATTATCAAACTCATTAAAAAAAGCACAGCGAGTGATTTTGATTCAGATAGCATATTTAGCCAGTTGTCTATATTTTCTAGTCCAACAAAGTATTTAATTGTATTTGTAACTATTAGTATCGTTAAACAATAAACTGAAAAGACTACAATCCAGAAAAGAACTACTTTTTTTTTACATGAGATAAGTAATAAAACCCCACAGACTATCATTAAAAATATCCCTAAACCAATAAATCCAATACGATAGCCAAAAATAATAATCTGATATAAAGATAACTCATTTAAGCAGTTAATAAAAGATAAAAATCCATATTGAATTGTGCTATTAATGATTCCATCATCTATAAAATTCTTACAAAATTCCATACCATGAAAAATATAAATTATTTTTAAATCTGACCATATTGAATTTAAAGACAAGACACTAGACATCCATAATATAACGATTAATATCCAAATTTTAATTCTAAAATCTCCAAAGATTAATTGGGATATGATACTTGCATCTACATTAACTGTTAAATTTTGATAAATTAAATAAGTAATTAAATAAAGGATTAGACAAAATATCCAGAATTCCCATACGTTTTTATTACTCGCTATAGTTACACTGATAACACTTAGGTGAAAAACTATTAAGATTAGCCATCTTAACTTGCAAAGTTTTACAATATTTTTGAATGAATCAGATAAACTAAAAGAAAAAATTAGTTCTTTAATCATTAAAATAAACTGAGGATCAGGCATATTAAAAATATATTGTTTTATGTTATCCTCTATACGTTCTTCTAAATTAGATAAACTGCGACAAGCATATATAGCTGTTTCGCTAATCCAATCACTATTAAACCAAAAAGCTCTAATAATTCCCCTAGTTGTATCCTCTGGTTTTAATAAACCCAATGCTTCCACTGCAAACTTAACTGATAAAAGATTAGAATTATCTTCTTTATCTTCTGAAGGATTAATTATTTTAAATAAAACCTCTGTTAACCCTTTTTGAAAAGACTGAATACAATCCAAATGATTGCGAAACGCAGTTGTTAAAAATCGCAAACAATGAATACTCTCTAAAAACTCTGGGGTATTCATTTTACTGCTATACTCTTCCATTAACTTTACCCTTTCCCAACAATATTGAGCAATTTCTGTTGCAGTTTCCTTATCCGTTACCTCACAATATAAAACTAACGCTTCTCTCCATCTTGTATCTTTGGGAATCGCATCAAGAGGTAACTTAAACTTATCAAAGGTTTTCGCTACTAAATATTCAGCAAAGCGACGATGAACAAAACTAAATAAGCTATTTGTTCCCATTCCCTTCCTGACAATCTTAGCAGACTCCAAAATCTCAATTACATCTTCTAGATCCTCTTTGTTATAATTAGACTCATCACATAAAACCTCAATTAATTCTCTTAACGGTGCTTCAAAGCCAAACTTTTCTTTGTCAAAAAGAACCATTGCAATATCTTTCGCAAAATCAATGATCATCTCTGAAGTTATCGGATAATTACGATCATTATTTTTCTCATCAATCTCATTCTCAACTGAAGTTAACCGATCTTGTAAAAACGTCTGATACAATTCATTAAGATTAGAGGGAAATTGATTCGGATAGCAACGAGAATAAAGAGGAACTAACCCCAAAACAAAAGGATTACGAAATGCAGGAACAAGATAAGATCGTTCAACTAATAACCGTTTAATTTGATCTTGATCATATAACGTCCGTTTCTTCGTTAAATAACTAAAAATTTGTTCCTCACTAAACGGACGAACCTCTAACACCGTTTCTGCATCAAAATTTGCCGTTGGACAGCGAAACAAACGAGACGCTAAAATTCCTCTAGACTCATAACTGGTAATAAACCGATAAATAACCTTAGACAACTCATCAATTAACCATGACTTATCAGGTTCATCTAATACTTGAGGAATTTCATCAAAGGAATCTAAAATCAAGAAAAATCTTCCTTCCTTAAATAACTTAGAGAACATTGTTTCCTCTCGATGACTATCTACCCTCTCCTCTAAAAACTCCCGAATAAAAACATTTTCCTTTAATTTTTTCAATAAAAAAGCCTGTAACTGTTCAATGGTTGGGGGTGAATCTTTACTCCATCCCCCTAATACTCGCCATTCTCTTAAGTTTAAATAAACAGGAATCTTACCCGTTTTTTGCACTTCCTCTAATAAGGCTTTTGCTAACTCTCTTAACGCCACACTTTTCCCAGATCCCGGATCTCCTAACACTAAAAAAGCCCTTGTTTCTTGATCTTCCCTAATCGCTTTTAATAACTTAGTAATTTTACGTCTCGTTTTACCACTGCGCTTAATTTCTACTTCCGCATCTAACGGTTCAAAAAAGCCGCTACTCCAATTCGTTTCATTATTAATTTGAATTAACTTATTCTCAAGGTCTGTTATAATTCCTTTTAGATTGCGCTCAAATCGCTGATCACCTAATCCTTTCCCCGTGGGATCAGGATGAATAACCATTGCGGTGTTATCCCGCATAAAATAGTTAATAATGAATATCCCTACCAACACAAAAATCATCACACTGGCAGGAATTGACGCATCAGGTAAAGGAATATTGCTTAAAAAATCAGGTTTATGGTTATTAAACCAGCCAATTAAGAAAACACTCCACCAAGGATAGGGAATAGCTACAACTCCTAACAAAACCAAAGACGCAAGACGAACCCTTGTTTGGCCAACCCCTTTCGGTAACCATAAGGGACTGGCAATAAAGACCAACCCAAGAGAAACCACTGCTACAATAATGGTTGATAATGAATTCTCTCTTGTCCAAAGCGTTAATAATACCCCCACAATAGCAATTAGAAAAACAAACGCAAATAACCGTTGTTGTCCTGTCCAATTTTTAGAGAATTCTGTTAAAAAGTTAAACATAGATGTATCAAAGATATCAAAGTTTAGGGCTAAAGCCTATCCTGCAAACTCATACTGTATTATCCTAATCTAAATTTCTCAGATGTGTATATTTAAAATTATAAAAGTACAAAAAAAGGGCGCAAAACTGCGCCCAAACAATCCTTAATCGCTTTAATCAAAAATGGAAACTATTTGACTTCAATTTCAGCCCCAACTGCTTCCAATTTTTTCTTGATTTCTTCAGCTTCGTCCTTACTAACCCCTTCTTTAATGGGTTTAGGTGCAGACTCTACTAATTCCTTAGCATCTTTCAAGCCTAAGCCAGTGATACCACGAACTTCTTTGAGAACTTTAATTTTCTCGCCACCCGCACCTTTAAGAATGACATCAAATTCAGTTTTCTCTTCTGCTTCTTCAGCAGGAGCAGCAGGGCCGCCCACAGCAGGAGCAGCCATCATCATACCACCAGCAGGGGCAGCAGCACTGACACCAAAGGTTTCTTCGATTTCTTTGACTAATTCAGACGCTTCGAGTAAAGATAAAGACTTTAGCTTTTCTAAGATTTCTTCAGTTGCAGCAGACATGGATCAAACTCCTTTACAA
>JBFRWB010000157.1:0-3426 GCA_051439375.1 Microcystaceae cyanobacterium | reverse complement strand
GTATTTAAAGAAATATTGAGAGCTTTGGCTGCTTCTTCATCATCCCAAGCCATTGACATAATCTGTAAAACTTCTTGCTCTCTTTTTGTTAGTTCTACTCTATCAGTTTGACTATGCCAGTTTAACGTTTCATGGATTTGTTCTTGAATACTTTGAGGAAAAATATTAAATCTTATCGCTGCATTAGCCATAACAACACCACTCTTTACTGAATTTTTAAAAAGCTTTAACTACTTTATTTATAATGGCAGTTTTTAGGAGTATTCTCTTCTCTTATGTTGTTTTAATATTCTGATTAAGATTTTTACGGTAGGGATTATCGTCTTCTTAGATTCCGCCGATTATTGTGGAGATTTGTTATTGAAAAGTCTGACAGTTTTGTTCTGATAACATCAGCTTCGGGTTGATTAAAACGCCAACCGGATTGTGGTAACCATTGTCGTTTTTTGAGATCATATCTAGCTTTGACAAAGAAATCCGAATTATTAGAGGCAATTGTTAACCAATCTCTATCACGATGGAAACTAAAATGGTCACCATGATACTGTTGTTGGTGGGTGTGAGTTAACCAATGGTTTAAATGATGAGCAACATCCTGTAACCACTGCCATTTCTCCCTTTGATTGGGGGATGTTGGCAAAGCTTGGCAACTACGGTTATGGGCTTCTATCTCAGGGATATGATGCTTTTGGAACCGAAGTTTTTGGCGTTTCCGGAGTCCTGGAAACGTGTAGGCGGGCCCTAAATGTGTCCCAGTGATGCGCTGCCCTTCATGATGATAAATAATTCCTTGTACACATTTATTGCGAGTTAGTTTAATGGTTGCTTCAACTCCTCTGTCTTTAAGACTTTTCAGAAATTCGGGGATGGTGTTAACTTCTTGGCAAACTTCGTTAATGAGTGTGGGTAATGGTGTTGGTGTTTGGGGGGAAGGATTTTCAGGTTTTTTCGTCTTAGCAATGAGAGAAGACATTGAATAATCATCCTTCTTGAGTCCATTATCTGTGGTTTCCCTTGCCTCTTTTTTATCTTGTTTCTTAGCATCTTGAAGTTGTCGCCGATATTGAAGTAATTGGTCAACCTCATGAGCAATAGAGTCAGATTCTTCTGAATCAGGGGTTTTTTCTTTATCATCAGTAGAGACGACAGACTCATCGTTATTTTGATAAATTCGTTCTAATTTTTCAACTAAATAAGGATGGGGGGATTTTCGGTTTGTTTGCTTAAAGGGTTGGGAAAGCCCAAACTCTACTTCAAGCTCTCTAACCGCTTTTTCACCCCGTCGGTAATCCCAAGAATCAGAAACACAAGTCCCATCGCTGCGGACTCTGCCAGCAACGATGTGGATATGATCATGATCTTTATCCTTGTGTCTGACGATCACATAAGGAACTTGTGCAGCTTCTATATCTTGAAAATCTGAACAGAAGTTCATTTTTTCAAGGAAGCGACGGCCGACATCGCCCCACTCAAAATCGTTGAGTTTGTCTTTATCTTCGGAGGGAACAGACAAGGTGGCGTGGTACACCACCCGTTTCACTCTATGATTAATCGAACAAAAATCACGAAAATCTCTAGCCATATCACGGATACCGTCAAAAGCATAGACATTTCCTTCGATAAAGGTAGCTTTAGCCTTGGTCATCACATATTGGAGACAACCATAAAATCCTTTACCTTTAATTTGTTTGACTATCATTTTGATGAAAATTGAGCCTGTAGAGTTCGTACTTCGGAAATGGCTGTTTGGACATCTCCTTTGACATCAATTAGAACCGTTGCCGATAAAGGACTTTGGGATAAAGCTATAGAATTAAGAACCCTGGCAATTTGGTTAAGATTATTGCCCATGCGTTTTAATTCACTCTCGATATCCTTATTCTTTTGTCGTTCACGACGAGTGGGGGTTTTGAGCAGCTTTTTCCGAACTAACTCAGAAATAGTGCAATTTTGGCCAGCTTCTTTTTGAAGCTGTTGTTTTTCACTAGAGGATAAGCGAAATTCTAGACGTTTATCGTAGGTCATCGCGTTTCCTCCCATTGCCGTTGCCATTACCATTACTGTGACTATTGATGAGTGGGGGAACCAATGGTTCATCGTCAAAAGGGTCAATTAATGATGGCAATGACACGTTTTTTTCTAGGGAACCAATAAAATTCTCAACAATTTGATTATTGTATTGTTGTTGTTCCCTAAGTTCGCCCACGTCAATGGGAGTTGTTGATTGTCCATTTTGGGTAACCAAGTGGAGTAAGCTTGCGTGAATTTCAGAAGCGAAGTTGTTCAGCTTCTCTTCAAAAATCGCCTCTAGACCATCAACTTTGGACTGACAATTCCTAAGATTAGTGTCGAACTGGTTAAACCGAGTGAGCATTGGTTCAAAATGCTCGGCGTTTTCCATTGAACGTAATTTAGGGAATACATCCTTAAAAAACCAATCATGAGCGGTGTCTGTCCAATTTGAGCGAGAACGATGAAGACGACGACAAAATTCTGGGAAATTGCTAAAGATGTCACCATCTATATTCCTGCAATGAGAAGGATCTGCTTTTCTAGGGAAATCGGCCTTTGAGACCCCTAGAATTCGAGCTAAATCTGGCAAGCAGAACCACCACTCTCCTTCATCAAAAAAGGCTTTTAATGATACATTGCGCTCATTACAGGTAAATGAAACTTGCTTCATTGTATACTCCTAACAAATTGAGTTTGACAGACAACGATTTTTGGGAATCGTCAATGTCAAAATTTGTCAGAGTCAATAAAAACATTTAGATTTATCGTTTGAACCACTGGGATTCAAAGTTGTCACTAAACAAGTATTGGGGGTAACTTGTGTCGAAACATTGGGTTTGTTTCTTTGGAGTGACGAAAAGATTTGTTCTCTTGAAAGTTATTGTAGCAATACACAACAGAGAATAGCTATTAGAAACCTAAAGAAAATTGGAAGCGTAAAAGGGGGGTTCGGGGGGTGTCCCCCTGACGAGACAAGTCGTTGCAGAGATCTCTCGGGGGGGCAAAATGTACGGACAAACGACATGGCTCGCTACCCTAGTTCCCTTGTCCTACTAAGCCCTCCCAAAATCCCCATAATGTACGGACAAAAATCGGGCATTTCCGAGGGTATTTAGCGGGAATAGAGGAAAAAACAGGATGCTAAAGTAAAAAACAGAAAAAAATAAATAGTGAAATAAGAGCATGAAGAAGATGAAGATGACTTTAAAGCTGATGAAAGGCGATTAAAGTATCGTGTCTGAAGATTGCTTATGATTTGACTGTTTTTCTGCCTGGTCTACTTTTTCTCTTAAGGAAAAAAGGCCGCATTTAGTCGTATTAAGTCGGGAAAAGTCGATTTGACAAAAAGAGGACATTTAGGGATGAAAAGAAGGAAGCCAAAATTAAATTTAGGCATAGCGATTGACTTTGGTG
>JBFRWB010000156.1:0-14084 GCA_051439375.1 Microcystaceae cyanobacterium | reverse complement strand
GCTCAAATGTTAAGAGAGTTAATTACACAAATGTATGGAAGTTAAACAATTCTGTCCATTAAATCTAAAAAAGGAAGGCTCTTAAAACCTTCCTCAATTATCTTAATAGCTATTAAACGAATCTGAGGACACAATGGTATTATGTCCCTACTGTTATTATTCGTTAAATTGTAGGGATTTAACACTGTTAAATCCTTAAATCCTGTAAATTGGTGATTCAGACTATACCTGAATCATAACTGATCGTTAATTAAAATAAGAATGAGACACCATAGCTCTTATAGTTAATTAAAATAAGTTTGAGACATGGGAGTGCGCTGCGAAGCACAGGCGAAGCCTGACCATCTTGCTCGCTATATTAAAGATAGGATAGTTGTGGGGTGTCTCATTCTTATTTGAAACGACTATATAGCATAAGGCTTTAGCCTTTATGTAATAGTTGATTTAGCATAATAAGTCCTGTAGAACCATTATTTATGAACAATTATCCATTAAGAAAAGAGGTCATAAGTTTTCTAGTGAACGTGTTAATTTGTCGTGCAAATTGGATATGAGGTTCATCTGGTTCGACGGGAATAATATCTGCTTTTTGTCCTATTTTGAACTGTTCAATTACTAAGTTGGCTGCTTCTAACCCCGTGACATAAGCTTTTTCTTGGGACCAAGAACCATGATTCGTAATGACCCAATCTCCACTTAAATATAGGTTAGGAATGACTGCTTTTGCTTTCAATAAATGTTGGTAACTTCCGGGGGAAAAGTGGGTCACGCCTTGAGAAACTCTGATGACACTATGATCGACTATTTTGGCTTGTTTAAAATCGGGAACACAAACACTTAAATCAGCATAAACTTTTTCAACAATTTCTTGATCACTCATGGGTAACAATTGATTTGCATGGTAAAAGTCTGCTTCAATGACTGAACCTGTTTCTTGTTTATATTCATCTTGAAGATTGTTCAGATCAAAAAATGTCCATCCTGTGGTTGCATCAAAGCCAAAACAAGCATTAGACGGTAAAGGAACATTGACCTTTTTATCAAACCATAAACGAGTGGCTAAAACATCAATACTGCCTAAATTCCTTAAGTTACGAAAGTCTGAATATTGACTTAACGTTGGACTACTTTCGACAATTTTTTTAACCCCATTGACACTAACACCAAAAATAACAGCATCTGCTTCAAAGGTTTCTGACCCACAAATCACCCCTTTGGCTTGTCCTTTTTCGTCTAAAATAACATCACTGACTCGTTTATTGGTTAAGACTTTCCCTCCTAATTCTTGTATCTTTTCTACCCAAGGCTGAAAAATTTTCTCACCCACTGTTCCCCGACACCAAACGACATCAAAATCAGGTTGATGTGCCAAAATAAAATAGTATAACATTCCTAAAGTAGCCGCAGCACTGCACTGTTCACCGGGGGCGAATAACCCGACTAATAACATCGGTTCAAAAGCTTCTTTATAGAGACGAGAAGAGACACCAAACTGTTGAAAAAGTTCTCTTGCGGTTATCTTATCATAACGATTCCATGCGTCCTCTGAATTGTCGAAATCAATGACCGAATATAATAGGGGTAATGCAGATAAGCGATCAACTAATGGTAATCTTTGAAATTGAGTGTAAATAAATGTTCCTAAAGGAGACGGAAGACGGGGTTGATCTTGGAAAATAGGAGATTGAACTTCTAACCCAAAGGGGGAATATTGAGAGGAACGAGTAAAGGGAGTAAAGGGGTTAAGATTTAGGTGATCAACGACCTTAAAAATGTTGCGATAGGGATACCAAAACCCATGAATTCCTGCTTCTACTGAACGGCCTTCTTTGGTTTTCCAACCTGCAACTAAACCACCAATATAGGGAGAGGCTTCTAATAGGGTAACATCATATCCTTGTTGAACAAGATGATAGCTTGCACCTAAACCAGCCCATCCTGCACCGACGATAACGACTTTTCTTGTTTCTGTCATGTTAAAATTTTTGTTAATCAACCTAATTGTCTAAAAGTATATTGGGAATTAAGCAAAAATGTTAGGTTGTAACTGATTCACTGTTCACTGTTAGCCGCTTCTGATTCATCCTTGTCAGAGGAATGACTTGTGCTTCTTTGTTTCCAATTACTATCAAAAAGAACTAATAAATTGGGGGTATCTGCAAAGACCATTTGACCAATTTCATTAATTCGATTAACTTTATCATAAAGGCTGCGATAAAGGTCTTGTCGGTCAACAGTTTCGCTACGACGTTGGATATTATACTCTTCTTGTGCTTGATCTGCTTTGACTAATTCGGTTAAATAGGTTTCTGCTTGTTGAATTATGTCATCGGTTTGACCAAAGGTTTCTAAGACTTTAGAATGTTTTTTGGCAAGGTCAATTAAAGTAGGAAATAGGGTAATTAATTTTGCTTCACTGATTTGTGCTTCATTCCATTGACTGGTAGGAAATTCAACTCCTTTGAGTTTCTTGTCTTTGGTTGCAAGCTTAATTCTTAATCTTAAGGTTTTCCCCCAGTCTTGACACGCTTCTAGTTTACTATTTTTTTCACTGGTTAATTCTTTTAACTGAATCTTTTGTGCATCAAAGGTGGGAATGTCTGCAATTTGGTTAATCTCTTCTTTCATTTGGTTAATCCATTCTTGATCTAAGCCAAACTGACTGAGTTGTGTGAGATGTTTTTCAGCCATAGAAACTTTTAATCTGGCTTCTTCGAGAATGCGATCTAAGGCAACGGGTAAACTACTATTATCCATAATATTCTATTTAGTAAAAGTTATTGCTCTAAAAATTAAGTTATTATTTAGTTTAACTACCTAGTGAGTCTAAATTACACAGCTTGTAATATTACTTTACTTGCTGTTAATCTTAAAAATTTACCTAAATGGTACGCATATACAAAAGTAGGGTCTGCATTCTTTTCAGAATGGTACACACATACAAAAGTAGGGTTTGCATTCTTTTCAGGATGGTACACACATACAAAAGTAGGGTCTGCATTCCTTTCAGGATGGTACACATATACAAAAGTAGGGTTTGCATTCCTTTCAGGATGGTACGCACATACAAAAGTAGAGTCTGCATTTTTTCGAGTAAAAAAACTACCCCCCTACAGGTAGCGTTTCTGACTAGAGTTTGCGTAAATTCTGATCTCTCACCATGTGAAAAGATTGCTATATTATTAATGATAAATAATAAGAAAAATAGGATCAATGAAACCACTAAAAATTATTGTCGAAAAGTATTCAGATGGCTATGTTGCCTATCCTATTGGTGTTGTAGGTGGGATAGTTGGACAAGGAGAAACCTACGAAGAAGCCTTATCTGATGTAAAATCAGCTATTGCTTGCTATATTGAAGTATTTGGTAAGGAAATGTTGGAGGATACTTATCCGATAGAAGTTGTAATGACTGAGACAGAGGTTGCTGTTTAATGCCTAAATTTCCTAATGATGTACCCAAGAAAAAAGTAATCAAAACCTTTGAGTTACTAGGGTTTGAAATGGTTCGTGAACGACAACATATTGTCATGCAACGTCATAATAAAGATGGAACAATTACACCTTTGGTAATGCCAAATCACCCTAAGATAAAAAGTGGAACGCTGAGGGCAATTTGTACCCAAGTTAGTGTTTCACGGGAGACATTTCTTGAGGCTTATCGTCAATAGCTATTTATTCTACAGTAATTAATCATCGTCTGGTTATTACAATTTTCGTCAGCGAGAAATCGAATCATTTTATTTACCTAACTTGGTTTTGTCTAGCCATCAAACGGTCACGAATTCCTAATTGTCTAAACTATGATTTGTGTGATTATTTGATGAACTATGATTATGTAAATCAAAAGTTTTCTCCGTTAACCTTAATAAACGTAATCCTGTAAATCTTTAAATCCTGAAAATCCTGATTCAGACAATAAGTTTATTTCCATGATTTATCATTTAACTGCTATAATAGTCAATTAATAATCGAAATTATTGTCCTAGACTCTTCTGAGTCTAACAAAGAATCTTTTTTAGAGAAAGTGGTTCAACATTCCTTTAAAACTCCCTCAAGACTATCAATTTAATCGAGAAGAACTTTATGATTAGGAAGACAGTAAAGAATCTAATTTATCCAGTAAATCTAAACCTTCTTGAATATTACCTTTTTGTTCCATGTGATTAAACCGATTCCTAGCATCACATTCAGCTAATACCTTGGTTGAAAGTTCTTGAATTAACTGATTAACACTAATCCCTTTTGAGGCTGCTAGTTGTTTTAATCGAAGATGTTGATCATCAGGTAAATCAATCGTTAAAGTAGCCATAATTGTTAACTCCTAAGCATGATTTCTGGTTTTAAAATAGAGAGGTTCGGAAACAGTAATTCTGCTCTTTTAAAGTCTTTAAGATTATAGGTAACTAGAAATGAAGCATTACCTGCGATCGCTAGTTCAATCAAATGATTATCTGCTTCATCAGGAAGATTTGGTCGCCACAGATAATAAATCATAACCCATTGGCTGACCTTCATCAAAGCAGCCAGTAACCTCTCTACTTCTGCTTCACTTAAAGGACATTTTACCTTAATTTCTTCTCTTTGAATCAGGGATTCATATTCACAAAAAAGAGCGTTACTCATTAAGGGAAGGTATTCGTCTTTTAAACAACGCCTCAGTAACTCTCGATTTGCTCCATTAGGACTAATTAAAGCACTAATAAAGACACTGGTATCTATAACAATTTTGGGGATCATCCGCCTAGAATAGCATAAAAAATACTTATGATTATTTTAATCACAAATCTTCTCTATTAATCTTAATAAACGTAATCCTGAAAATCCTTTAATCCTATAAATCCTGATTCAGACAATATGATTAGTTCAGCTTCCAGACTCGAATATCTGTGTCCAAACTTCCACTAACAACAGTCTGACCATCCCTGCTAATTGCTACACTGTTAACCGAACTAGAATGACCTTCTAAAGTACGAAGTAATTTTCCAGTAGCTAACTCCCAGACTTTGACCGTATAGTCATCACTCCCACTTACAAGAGTCTGACCATCCCTACTAATTGCTACACGGTTAACATTGTAAGAATGACCTTTTAAGGTACGAAGTAACTTTCCATTAGCTAAATTCCAGACTTTGACCGTTTTGTCCTCGCTTCCACTAACAATAGTCTGACCATCCCTACTGATTGCTACACTCTTAACACTGTAAGAATGACCTTCTAAGGTACGAAGTAATTTTCCTGTCCCTAACTCCCAGACTTTGACCGTTTTGTCCCAACTCCCACTAATAACAGTCTTACCATCTTCACTAATTGCTACACTGCTAACCGAACTAGAATGACCTTCTAAGGTACGAAGTAATTTTCCTGTTCCTAACTCCCAGACTTTGACCGTATAGTCATCACTCCCACTCACAAGAGTCTTACCATCCTCACTAATTGCTACACTTTCAATATCAGTATAATGACCTTCTAAGGTACGAATTAACCGTCCTGTCCCTAATTCCCAGACTTTAACTGTATTGTCATCACTCCCACTCACAAGGGTCCGACCATCTCCACTGATTGCTACACTTTTAACCGAATCAGAATGACCTTTTAAGGTACGAAGTAATTTTCCCGTCCCTAATTCCCAGACTTTGACTGTATTGTCTCCACTTCCACTAACAATAGTCTTACCATCCTCACTAATCGCTACACTGTTAACCGGCCTAGAATGACCTGCTAAAGTACGAACTAACTTTCCAGTTCCTAATTCCCAGACTTTGACTGTATTGTCCCTACTCCCACTAACAACAGTCTGACCATCCCCACTGATTGCTACACTTCTAACCCAACTAGAATGACCTTTTAAAGTACGAACTAACTTTCCTGTTTGATAGTCCCAGATTCTAACCTTATAACCATAAGTAATCAAATATTTTTGATCAGGGGTTAGTAACGCATTAGAACCTGAAATTCCTGTAATAATCCCATCATTAACATAATTAGGATTCGCAAGCGCAATAATTTGTTCTCCATTTTTACCAATTGAGGGAGAAACTTGAGGGAGAGGAGTAGGGGAAGGAGAAGGACTTATAACTGTTGCTGTTTCAGGAGTAGGAGAAGGAGAAGAATTGACAACATTTATTGTCTCAGAAGTAGGAGAAGGAGAAGGATTTCTAATTGTTGCTGTTTCAGGAGTAGGAGAAGGGGAAGGATTTATAATTGTTGTTGTTTCAGGAGTGGGAGAAGGGGAAGGATTTCTAACTGTTGGTGTTGGAGTAGGAGAAGGGGAAGGAACACGAAAAACAATATCCCCTTGATCTAAATAAGGATCTCTAATTGTGCCAAATTGAGGCGTTTGTTCCGTTGTATAGTCTATTAAATGCTGTCTTAAGAAAAGTCCCAATTCCGAACCCGTGACATAACCATCCTTATATAAATCCGCTTTCCCGTCTAATGCTTGAATAAATAAAGGCGTAAAAACACTTTTTGCAGGAACTTCTTCATCTGCATCTCCTGCGGTTAAAAATTGCCTGACAGGTTTATTCATCACATCTCGAATATAAGCATCACTCGGACTAACAGAGGAACTTCGTTTAAAAACTGCTCCCGAAAAACAACTATCAAACACAAATAAAGCGTGTTTTGCTTCCATCAATTCCGCCCAAGTTACCAATTGTCTCATCGGTAAAGCCGTTCTTAAAAAACCTTGTTCATCTACAATCGGGTCAGGTGCATCTACTGGAACTAAATATCCCTTAGTTTCTTGTCTGGTATGTCCATGTCCTGCAAAAAATATCAATAAACGATTATTCGGTTTATAACCATGATTATCAATAAAAGCTTTAATCGAATCCCTTAACGTTTTTCCATTCGGATTGCCCACCATTGTCACCTTAAACCCTTGTCTTTCCAAGGCTGCTTTAACATCATTCGCTTCATTTTCTACACTGTTTAAGCTTCCCCAATGTTTATAATCCTTAACCCAAATCACCAAAGCATGACTTTCATTATAATTAATAATTTGTCTGCCGCTTCTGTCTCTTACAGTGAGAGAAGTACGCTGTGCTTGAGCCATTCCCATCCCTAACAAAGTGGCAGTTATTCCCACTAAAGTTAAAGAAGTTAAGGTTTTAAAGGTGGTTAGTTTCATAGTTTTGGTATTAAATTCTAAGGTAAATCAATGCCGTTATCTAAAGATAACTATGTTAAGACATCTAGTTCAATTTATTGAACGCTCTTTGTTAGCCTTGAACTTAAGTTCAAGGTGGGGTTATTGGATTGATCATTAATTTGACCTTAATGGCAAACCTTGCACCCTTACAATAGTTGTAAAAGAAAAATATCTTATTTAGTCACCAATGGGGTTAACGCTTCAATTAATTCCTTCGTTTGTGGATCATCCTTTTTCTTAAAGATAACCTTAATCTCATCCCCTTGCTCAACAATAATTGTTCCTTTATCTAACCGTGGATCATTTTCAATAACAATCTCTCCCTTGTCATTTTTCTGCACAATAACCCCACCATAACGAGCATCTTTATAAATATCCAATAAGGTTTTAGCTAATGATCCTAAAGCCACCGCACCAATTAAAATATAAATTAACGGTAAACCTCGATCATCTTCTCTAGTTGATTCATCAGGAATGATTTTTCCTTGAAAATTTAGGTCATCTCGTACGGTTGGAACTTGTTCTCTGGGAACACGCCAATGAATAGTAACTGTCTCGTTTTCCTGTGCTAACAACTTACGATTGAACAGTTGATGGACTAGAATAACTCCAATCAAACCACTTAAAAAATCTCGCCGTTTAATCATTACCACAACCTTAAAAATAACTAAGTTTATCCTACTAGATTAACCAAAAAAATATGGATTAAGCCTCCGAAGTCAGTCGCTACGCTCCAATTCAAAATTATGAATTACCCGAAGGGGTCAGGTGTTAACTTTTCTTAAAAAAATCCAATATTCTAGCTATTTACCGCTTATTTACTCCTACAATGCTAAGAGTCCCCTCGTATTCCATACACCATAATGCTTGATACCCTTGACCTCAAACTCAGCCTTAGCAAAGACACCTACCATCAACAGATTGAAGACTTAATGCGACAATTGCGATCGCTACAACAATCTTGTTGGGAAGAGAAATTACCCGTCATAATTGTCCTTGAGGGATGGGCTGCTGCGGGAAAAGGCACATTACTCAAGCAGATGGTTAATTACATGGATCCACGGGGATTTGCAGTACATCCCATTTTAGCCCCCACCCCCCACGAGCAGAATTATCCTTTTTTATGGCGATTTTGGCATAAGTTACCCGCAAAAGGCAGTTTAGGCTTCTTCTATCACAGTTGGTACACCCATGTTTTAGAAGATCGTCTCTTTAAACGGGTAAACGAAGAAGAAATTCCCCTCATGATGCGGGATATTAACGCAATGGAGCGACAATTAACGGATGATGGGGTTGCAATTGCCAAATTCTGGATACATTTAAGCCGTAAAGAGTTGAAAAAACGCCTCAAAAAATACGAAGCCGATGAATTAGACTCGTGGAGAGTACGTCCCGAAGATTGGCAGCAAGCAAAGAATTATGAGGAATATTCCCACTTAGTCGAGGAAATGCTCACCTATACTAGCACAGGTTCAGCCCCTTGGACCCTTGTAGAAGGAGACTGTGAACGATGGTCACGGGTTAAAGTATTATCTCAGTTAGTTGCAACGATTACCCAAGCCTTAGACCGTTTAAAGCTACCCAAAGCAGAAATTCAACCCATTCCCCCCCAAACCGAACTATTACCCACCGAACCTGACTTTTTAGGGAAAGTAGATTTAAGCGCAAAATTAGAGAAGGAAGACTATAAAATTCAACTCAGAGAGGCGCAAATTGAACTCAATAAGCTGCAAATCAAGATTTATAAGAAAGGAATTCCTGTCTTAATTCTCTTTGAAGGTTGGGATGCAGCCGGAAAAGGGGGCGCAATTAAACGCTTAACCGACATATTAGATCCCCGTAGCTATAAAGTAAATGCGTTTGCAGCCCCCACCCCAGAAGAAGCCCGTTATCATTATTTGTGGCGATTTTGGCGACATATTCCGGGTAAAGGAACAATTGGTATTTTTGATCGAACTTGGTACGGTCGGGTTTTAGTGGAAAGAATCGAAGGATTTGCCAGTGAAGCAGAATGGCGACGGGCTTATAAAGAGATTAATGAGTTTGAAGCCCAATTAACCACGGCAGGTTATGTTATTGTCAAATTTTGGCTACATATTAGTCCAGAAGAACAATTAAGACGATTTGAGGAACGCAAGCAAAACCTCTTTAAACAATATAAATTGACTGACGAAGATTGGCGTAATCGAGAAAAATGGCCCTCCTATAGCGTAGCCATTAATCAGACAGTCGCCCGTACCAGTACCCCTGCGGCCCCTTGGACGGTTGTACCGGGGAATAATAAGCAATTTGCCCGTGTTTATGTGTTAAAAACGGTCATTGACGCAGTAAAAGCCCAGTTAAAGCATCATTAGCAAAAAGCAGTCATCTCCCTATCTTTGCACCAACCGTATTTAAAGCTACAGCATTTCTCAAAAATGTTAGCTATTAGTAGAAGCGTCTTAACGCTCTCCTTATCCCCATGAAAAACGCAAAAACCCACGAAAGTGCCGAATATCATGTGACAGGAAAAGCCATTTATACCGATGATCAGGAAATGCCTAGCACCATGTTGTCTATTTATCCTGTTTTATCGGCTTATGCTCACGCCAAGATTAAAAAAATTGACGTAACGGCTGTTTATGACATAGAAGAAGTGATAACCATTATCACTGCCCAAGATGTCACAGGGATTAATAATACAGGTACAATTATCGAAGATGAGATTTTACTGCCCACTGATACCGTCAGTTACTATGGACAACCCATCGTTTGGATAGTAGCAGAGACAGAATTAGCAGCTAGAGAAGGTGCAAAAAAGGTCATCATTGATTATGAACCCTTAGAGCCGATTCTAACCATTAAAGACGCTATCAAAGCCCAAAGTTTTCAAGGAGATGTGCAAAAAGTTCAGCGAGGAAATGTTACAACCGCCTTAGAAACCTCAGATTATGTCATACAAGGGGAAGTGGAATTAGGCGGACAAGACCATTTTTACCTTGAAACGCAAACCAGTTGGGTAATTCCCGATGGAGAAGGGCATTATAAAGTATATGCTTCCACTCAGCACCCCACAGAAACCCAAACAATGGTTGCGAAGGTTTTAGGAATTGCCAATAACCAAGTCGTTGTAACTTGTTTGCGCATGGGAGGAGGATTTGGCGGAAAAGAAACCCAAGCGAACCCTAGTGCTTGTGCGGCGGCTTTAGCAGCGCAAAAAACAGGAAAATCCGTGCGAGTACGCCTCAGACGACATGAAGATATGTTAATGACAGGAAAGCGTCATGATTTTCTAACCAATTATCGTCTAGGATTTACGAAAGAAGGCAAAATAACGGCTTTAAAAGCAGATGTATATGCCAGAGGCGGCTGGAGTTTAGACTTATCTCCTCCTGTGATGACACGGGCTTTATTTAATCTTGATCATGCTTACTATATGCCCAATTTAGAAGCAACAGGGTATATTGCTAAGACAAATACCGTTTCTAACACAGCATTCCGAGGATTTGGCGGCGCACAAGGAATTGCCCTGATAGAAGACATTATTGACCGAATTGCCCGTTATCTCAAGTTACCTGCTGATGTTATTCGTCAACGCAACTTTTATTATGGTACAGGAGAAACCAATACAACTCCTTACGGACAAGAGATTGAAGGGAATCATTTAGAAATCGTTTGGCAACAAGTTAAGGAAAATTCAGGCTTTGAAGCCAAACAGCAAGAAATTGAGCAATTTAATCAAGAAAATGCTTATAAAAAGCGAGGTTTAGCCCTTACTCCCCTCAAGTTTGGCATCGCTTTCACCAAAAAAGAATGTAATCAAGCAGGTGCCTTAATCCTAATCTACCTTGACGGTAGTATTCAACTCAGTCATGGGGGGACAGAAATGGGGCAGGGGTTACACACCAAAATGTTACAGGTGGCTGCAAGAACCCTTGGCCTCAAGATTGAGCGTTTTCGTCCGATGCCTACCAGTACAGATAAAGTTCCTAATACTTCAGCGACAGCCGCCTCTAGTAGTGCAGACTTAAACGGACAAGCGGTTAAAAATGCTTGTGATACGATTAAAGAACGCTTAAGGGCAGTTGCGGCTAAATTATTAGGGATTGATACCTCAGACCCCTTACTATTCCAGAATGAGCGTATTTCTGCTGTTAAGTCCCCTGAAAAGTCTATTAGTTTTGATGAAGTCATTCAAGCGGCTTATGTTGAGCGTATCAGCTTATCAGCCACAGGTTTCTACCGTACCCCTCGTCTGCATTTTGACCCAAAAACAAATCAAGGAAACCCCTTTAATTACTATGTTTTTGGAGCTTGTGTCAGTGAGGTAGAAGTAGATCGTTTTACAGGAGCATTTAAGCTTCTTAAAGTTGATATTGTCTATGATGCAGGAGAATCGCTTAATCCTTTGGTGGATAAAGGACAAATTGAAGGCGGATTTGTACAGGGGATGGGTTGGTTAACGATGGAAGAGTTAATTTGGAATAACCAAGGAAAATTAGGAACATTTGCCCCTAGTACTTATAAAATTCCGACAATTAGTGATATTCCTGAAGCTTTTACCGTTAATTTCTTAGAAAATGCCAGTCAGTCGGGGGTGATTTATGGTTCAAAAGCGGTAGGAGAACCCCCTTTTATGCTGGGAATTGCTGTAAGAGAAGGGATTCGAGAGGCGATTTCAGCCTTTGGTGAGGTAGATTTAGATTATATCCCTTTACCTTCTCCTGCTACGCCAGAAGCTATTTTAAAGACGATTGAGTGGGTAGATAACCAGAAAGCCAATAAAGATGAAACAGTAGAACCTTTATTGATGGTTTCTAAATGATAAATTTTCTGACTATCAATTAAGAAACAGAATTTACCCAAGCGTCTCATGACTTTTTCGGTAAACCCTACTTAGGGTAGTTTTTCAAGAAATTAACCTAGCTTTCAGCCAAAAATGAGAGTAAGTTTTAGGAATATGACAGGTGGGTGGGGGATTTTACCATTACTTTTTGAATTTACGTTTTAAGCTGCGTACCAACCATCGTAAGGGCTGGTAAATTGTTCTATATTGTTGGATCAATGGCCTCATTTGTTGTTTAAAGGTCATAAATTGACCTTCTTCAAGGGCTTTTTGAAAAGCGATATGGCTTGTTTCAGCCATTTTAACTCGCATCTCGTGTTTTCTACGAAAGAGAGGATTAAACCAATAGGATTTTGCCAACATTCGCTTGGGTGGATACCATTTACCTTGACGTTGAGCCATATATAGCCGATAGGCTAGTCCTTCCCGACGGTGATTAAATCCTGACTTCTGGGATTGGACAACTGTTGCAGCATCGATAACATCAAGATTGAGTTCTCCTTGCTGTCTTGCTTGACTAACTAGCTCAAGCAGTTTAGGATTACGAACAATTACGATATTTGTGCCTAAACTATCATCAACATATTGTGGCAGCCAAGCATCTCCAATAGTAATATCAGCCGTTTCAGCGACCACATCATCACAGTAGTCACACGCTTTATACTTCAAAAAGCCTAATCCCCAGTCAGAGCCGAATAGTTGGCCGACTAGACGACTTTTTGTCACTGTTTCGCCATTCTTAATCCCTTTCACTTCAATTGCATATTGACTGGCTTTTTTCCCCAGTATTTTTTTACGAAAGTTAAAGGCTAGGACATTCCTTGGCTCTATCCCACACTCCCAAGCAAACATTTCAGCAAATCGCTTACTTTTGAGATGACCACAAACTAAACCAACAGAAAACTTAATCCGTTCAGCTAGTAAGTCATCTTGGTTAGTCAGAAGGCGAATTGCCCTGATAAAGCAAGGAATACCAACAACCGCATATCTTCCTTCCTGCTGTCTAATTGTGTGCATAACCTCAGACATTTCAATGGGATAGTAACGCGATTTAGATCCTCGCTGCACTTCCTCTATGCTAGTCGATATCTGATAGTGAAATAAGCGAGAATCCTCATCCGTTGGTTGTCTGGGTTGAATATGAATAACGTAATCAACTAAATTTTGCTTTAATAGCTGAGTTAAGATCCAAGTCCCCATTCCACCCGAACTGCCATGGTTACGAAAGTCTCCTTCAGAGACATAACCAGCGTAATTAGCAAGATAATAGCCAATTTTAGCATGGTGTTTAGCGTTATCAGCAAATAGTGTCTTGGCAATCTGATCTTCATTCTCACTCTCCCCCGAAAAAGGACACACCGAACTGACGTTAACATCAGGGTTATCGTTAGCCGATGAATCTAAGGTTGCTTGTAACTTACCATAGTCATCCAACTTCATTTGAAGCGGTGAACCTTCAACAGAAGCGCAAGCACCACAGCCAACACAATAACCACCATTGACAACATTGGTTAGCAGTTTGTCTAAGCTCATGTTCTTTATTACTTAATTCATAGGTTGTTATCTTAAAATTATAAAGCTACAAACCCTATTAAGGCAAAAAACTATAAAGAAAGAGTGTATTTCAATAAAAGACGACAGCATGGACTCTGATTCCCTAAAAAATGCTCAATTTCATCATTTATTAGCTTTCAGCCTCTTAAGTTGAAATATCCTACACAAAAATCTGCCCTTGTTGCGTCTTTGAGGCTCTCCTTGAGGGAATCTAAGATTTTCTGAGCAATATTGTCAAAAATGCGAGGCATAGCGTTTCCCTTACGTCCATTTCTACGAGTATAAGCCGATTAAAAGTAAACTTTTGTGACAATCAAAAAACTCTCAGGACTCGCTTTGCTGAAATTGGTTCACCCTGTGGGAATATAGGAAAGATAACCATAACCCTATTAACTTTTGAATAGGGATGCTATACCAAAACGTTGCTGTTGGGAGAACCTTTAATGCGAGACGCGGTAACCACGCTAATTAACAACTATGATGTCACAGGTCGCTATCTCGATAGAACAGCGATAGACAGCCTTAAATCCTACTTTGAGTCAGGAAATG
>JBFRWB010000155.1:0-4448 GCA_051439375.1 Microcystaceae cyanobacterium | reverse complement strand
AAAGCAGTTGTTATCCGCATCAATAGTCCTGGGGGAAGTGCCAGCGCATCAGACATTATTTTACGAGAAATTCAGTTAATCCAAGAGACAAAACCGGTGATTATTTCTATGGGTAATGTAGCTGCATCTGGGGGGTATTGGATAGCTACAGGAGGGGAATATATTTTTGCCCAACCTAATACCATTACCGGATCAATTGGAGTATTTGGAATCTTATTAAATATACAACAACTTGCCAACAATAATGGGATTACATGGGATGTGGTCAAAACAGGAAAATTCGCCGATTTAGGAACAGTAACACGACCAAAAACTGAGCAAGAATTAGCCATTTATCAAAAATCAGTTAATCGAATTTATGACTTATTCCTAGAAAAAGTAGCTAAATCTCGTAACTTAAGTAAGGAGGAAGTTGCCAGCATTGCACAAGGTAGAGTTTGGTCAGGGGAAACAGCAAAAAACATCGGATTAGTGGATAGTTTTGGGGGATTAGATGCAGCCATCCAATATGCAGTAGAAAAAGCCGAATTAGGCAAAGATTGGCAAGTTAAAACCTATCCTAGTTCCCAAGGATTTGCTGATTTATTTATTAAGCAATCTTTAGATGACGATATGAAAATAACGAATGATTCTGTCGATCCTTTGACTCAAGAATTCTTCAAATTTCAAGAAGAATTAAAAGTTATTCAAAACTTTAATGATCCTCGAGGAGTTTATTCCATTCTTCCTTTTAATTGGCAATTACGTTAAGAGGAGGCAAGAAATAGGGTGTACTTGAAGAATATACATTTATATAATTTTCGTAATTATCATGAAGAAATTCTTGATTTGCAGTCACAAAAGACAATTTTGTTGGGAAATAATGCTCAAGGAAAATCTAATTTACTCGAAGCAGTGGAACTATTAGCAACTTTAAAAAGTCATCGCACTAACCGCGATCGAGATTTAATTTTAGAAGGGAAAAAAACAGGACAAATTTTAGGAAACGTGGAACGAAACTATGGAGAGTCCCAACTGGGAATTACCTTTCGTTCTCCAGGAAGACGTAGTTTAACATTAAATCATGAAAACTTACGCCGTCATTTAGAATTTTTAGGTCATATTAATGCTGTAGAATTTTCTTGTTTAGACTTAGAATTAGTGAGAGGATCACCAGAAACCCGTCGCAGTTGGTTAGATACTCTTTTAATTCAATTAGAGCCCGTTTATGCTAGTATTATTCATCAATATTATAAAATTTTACGACAACGAAATTCTTTACTAAAACTGATTCGTAAAACAGTAGAAGAACAGGAAAATAGTGATAATTTATCAGCCGAAATGTCCCAATTAAAATTATGGGATCAACAGTTAGCGGAGGCAGGAACCAGAGTGACTCGACGACGAAATCGAGTTATTGAAAGAATAACTCCATTAGCACAAAATTGGCACAAAGAAATTAGTAATGGGACAGAAACTTTAGAAATTAATTATTTACCCAATATTCACATTGATAGCGACGAACCCCAACAAATACAACAAGCTTTTTTAGATAAAATGGAACAACGCCGGATGGCCGAACAACAACTGGCCACCAGTGTCGTCGGTCCCCATCGAGACGATGTAGAATTCAACATTAATGATACCCCTGCCAAGTCCTACGGTTCTCAAGGACAACAAAGAACCCTCGTTTTAGCCATCAAATTAGCAGAATTACAACTCATTGAAGATGTGATAGGAGAACCCCCTTTATTGCTATTAGACGACGTTTTGGCCGAACTCGATCCTAATCGACAAAACCAGCTATTAGAGGTGATTCAAGGACGGTTTCAAACCTTAATTACTACCACTTACTTACACTCTTTTGATACACAATGGTTAAAATCATCTCAAATTATGAAAGTTGAAGGGGGGAAAATTGTTCAATTTTGATATACTCCACACCCCGCAATACTGCTCGGTTAATAAAATTATCTGTTGAGACAGGGATGGGGGAGATGGGGGAGAGAGGGAGAGATGGGGGAGAACAATCTGACATATTGTTTCTAGTCTTCCCACACTTCCGACACTTCCGACACTCCTTATTTAATCAACTTTTCAGTCTTATCCGAGCAGTATTGATTTGCCACCACCCCACCATTAACCATAGGAAGATCCAAGTAAATAATCATCCAGCCTTAGTTATGTTACGAACTGGTGGAAAATAGGGATCTCTGGTATAAAGGCTGGATGATTATTATTATGGAAGTCCCATAGAGATATTTTTATGCAAACCATAAGACACTTTTTCTGGGAACATCTGGGAGGGGAGAAACGACTAGGGGAAAAAGCTGTACAAACCCTAAAAGAAAAAAGATTAACTTTTTCATAAACTAACCACGATTTTCCGTAGTTAAAACAACTTGGGTAAAAAAACAGTCGAAAATGGGATGTATTTTTCCCAGAATCCTATTAAAATAGGAAGCTAAAAAAGCTATCTGGCATTGAACCATTACTACCTCTTCTTAAAAACGCTTTGTAAGTCAGAGAGATTTCAAGATGATTTTAGATAAACTAAAACGCTGGGCTACTACCGAAACCATTGATGAGAATCCCGAATATGATCATCCCGACTATATCGAAATAGATGAAGACCCAGACTATGAGATGGAAAAACCCGAACCCCCCTCTATTTCCCAAGAAGTTGAACCCCCTCGTCCTTGGACTAAACCAATGACCTCCAATATGAATACAGACCTAAACATGAGAAACAATAAAGGTAATGTCGTCCCTATGCCTGGAATTAACAATATTGCTGAAGTGGTAGTCGTCGAACCCCATTCCTTTGACGAAATGCCTCAAGTTATCCAAACCCTTCGTGAACGCAAATCTGTTGTTCTTAACCTCAATGTGATGGAACCCGAAGAAGCACAACGCGCCGTTGATTTTGTTGCCGGAGGAACCTACGCCATTGATGGCCATCAAGAACGAATTGGGGAAAGTATTTTCCTTTTTACGCCTAACTGTGTCAAGGTAAGTAACTTTTCTGGTACAGTTCATGATGTCCCTGAGATTGCTGTTAACCCCTCTCGTACCCCTTCTCCTGTGGCTAACTGGGGAGCCGATGTTAACCGTTTAGTTCAGTAGTGGGTCGCTCAAGCTTCTCGTGAACAGTGTCAGGAAGCTTAATCTTTCTCGTTAAAAAATTTACCGTTGAAAACTTGTGTCTACTAGACTAGGTATCATTGGAGGCGGGGTGATGGCAGAAGCAATACTGACCCGTCTTTTAGCAGACCAACTTTATCCAGCTAATACCCTATTAGTGAGTGAACCCCAAGCCCCAAGAAGAGAGTTTTTAGCTCAAAGCTACGGAGTTAAGGTCACTGATAACAACCAAGAGGCGTTACAAGCAACTGAAGCCCTCTTATTAGCTATTAAGCCTCAAATCTTAGATAAGGTAGCTTCTCAGTTAACCTTAGATGGCTTAGAAAATTACCCTTTAATCTTGTCCATTTTGGCAGGAACCCCTTTAAACCGCTTAGAAACAGCATTTCCGAACTTTCCTGTTATTCGGGTTATGCCCAACACTCCAGCGACTGTAGGGGCAGGAATGACAGCGATCGCATCGGGAACTCAGGTTCAATCTTCTCATCTCACCTTGGCTACTTCTCTGTTTGAGGCCGTGGGGGAAGTGGTAGAAGTACCAGAATCATTGATGGACGGGGTAACAGGGTTATCTGGATCAGGGCCTGCGTTTGTGGCCTTGATGATCGAAGCGTTGTCCGATGGTGGCGTGGCTTCCGGTTTACCGAGGGCGATCGCTACTAAACTCGCCATCCAAACGGTGTTAGGAACCGCTACCTTAATTAAAGAAACCGGGTTACATCCTGGCCAGTTAAAGGATAATGTTACCAGTCCAGGAGGAACCACCATCGCAGGGGTGGCTAAGTTAGAAGAAAAAGGCTTTCGTTCAGCAGTGATCGAAGCGGTTAAAATGGCTTATCGGCGATCGCAAGAGTTGGGAAAATAATGGATACTGATTTTATTTACACCTATCCTCCCCTGATTCCTGGTATTCTTAAGAAACGGTATAAACGTTTTTTAGCTGATATTGAGTTGGAATCAGGGGAAGTAATTACGGCCCATTGTGCGAATACTGGACCGATGATCGGGGTGTGTGATATTGATAGTCGGGTTTATGTTTCTCAAAGTAATAATCCTAAGCGAAAATTAGCTTATAGTTGGGAATTAATTGAAGTAAACAATACATGGGTAGGGATTAATACGGCTTTACCCAATCGGGTTATTAAGCACATTTTAGAACAAGAAAAATTTCCCCCCTTGCAAGGAAAATATGATAAAGTTCGTTCTGAAGTTCCCTACGGAAAAGATAAAAAAAGTAGAATTGATTTTCTTTTAACCAGTGAATCTGAAGACAAACCGATTTATTTAGAAGTTAAAAATACCACTTTGGCTAAAGATAATATAGC
>JBFRWB010000154.1:0-2789 GCA_051439375.1 Microcystaceae cyanobacterium | reverse complement strand
TCAAGTCAATGGTTAGCAGAAAATCCTTTTCCCATTGCCACAGAAAGAGAGATCATGACATTAAATAATAATGAGCCTGTTTATCGTAGTTTATTTCAGGTAAAAGATAATGATTAAAGTTTATACTCAAATTGAGAAAGGAAAAGCATGGTTAGATAAATATCGGGGATCTCATCCTCACTTTGCTTGTGTTTTAGGCTTTACAGAAACAGGGTTAATTGAAGGGATTTCGGCTGCGGGAAAAACTCCGAAAGATCGGCGTTATACTGCGATCGCTGATGCTGAATTCCTTGTTAAAGGCCGTCAAAGTTCTTATGTTTACCCCTTACCTCCCCTGATTGAAGGGGTTTCTCCTGTCTATATCAGTCGTGGCATTTTAGAATCTTTAAAGATACCAATTCACCTATTTAATGCAGGTCTTCCTATTGCGCCTGTTGTCCCTTATATTGATTTACAAGGACAGCCTGCAGCTTGTGTTTCTTCAGGAAAATCGCTACCTTTAAACGTCGTTAAATCTTTATTTCAACAAGGGTTACACTGGGGTAATAAATTAAGTCAAAATCTCCCTAATTCCTATTTAATTATTAGTGAATGTGTTGTTGGGGGAACAACCACAGCCCTAAGTATTTTAACTGGATTAGGAATAGATGCAATGGGAAAAATTAATAGTAGCCATCCTCATTGTAATCATCAACAAAAGGAAAAAATTGTTCAAGCAGGTTTAAGCAAAGCCAATTTCAAGAAACCCTTAATTGATCCCTTTCTATTAGTAGCAGCAGTAGGAGATCCCATGCAAATTTTTGTTGCAGGAATGGCTATTTCAGCCAGTATTAAGTGCGGTGTTTTATTAGCAGGTGGAACACAAATGTTAGCCGTTTATGGCTTAATTAAGCATATTTTAGGAGTAGAAAATATAAGCGGAAATTTAGATAATATTGTGGTGGGAACAACCCGATGGGTAACAGAAGATCCAAGCGGTGATACGATTGGTTTAGGGACTTTATTAGAAGATGTTGTGTTAATTGCGACTCAACTCAATTTTAGTCAGTCTCAGTATGAAGCATTGAGAAAGTATGAACAAGGATTTGTCAAAGAAGGAGTAGGTGCAGGAGGATGTGCGATTGCTACTTCCTTGTCTCAAAATTGGACAAATCAGGATCTTATTAAGGTGATTGAGGGATTATTAAGTTAATTTATTATATAAGTATTTATCATCAAAAATGCGATCGCTAAGTCTGAGAATCTTATCGGCTCAAGGTTTAAGACAGATAATGATCCTTGCCCAAAAAGAACACTGTATAAAAAAGAGTGAGAACCGAATAAGTGTGATATGTTAAGATTAGTTAATTAAGCAGTTTAACTTAATTAAATATTACCAAATTCAAAAAGATGATTCAAATAGACTTTATGTACCACTAAAAACATCGATCAACGTATAATTTACAGTAGATAATATTTTTTAATAAAAGTTATTATCTCCTCGTGTCATAATATTCTCTTCTAGTGTCATAATGAACATTGATCAACGCTCTCTTGAGGTAGTTAAAAATGGCTCTTTCATTCCTAGTTAATGCAAAGGAAAATTGTGTGACCGATGGCACACCTTTGAATACTGGCATCAAAGTGCATCCTGGACAATTGCTAACAATCTCCGTTTGTCCAGAAGAACAATGGTGTGCAGGAGCAGGAGATAGAGTGGGTAATGCGAATGGACTAGGCAACTGCCTGGGAAAGGATTTTGGTATTTTCCAAAAGGGAGATTTTGGTTTTCTATATGGAAGCCTTATAGGAACTCTTGATGGGGGGAAAACCTATTTCCCAGTGGGGACAAAAATGGAAATGACTGTTTTAAATTATGGAGAATTATCTCTAGTTTATTGGGACGGCTACGAAAATGACAATAGTGATTCTATAAAAGTAGTAGTTCAAATCCACCAAGGTCCAGCACTAGAAGTATAGTTAATATATTCTTCTGAGGTTCTAGAGAAGCATTTAGGGTCGAAACAAGGCACGACTCTCAAATGCTTTTCTCTTTCTCAGTACCAGAGATAATGGCCAGACTAGGGTGTTAAAAAAGTCTTAAGATATACATAAAAATTACACAAAACTTTTATCTTAATAAGAGAGGGTTTAAATCAGTTTGTGATCAATTCGGAAACTCAGGTATCTTAAGAACCATTCAAAGAAACTAATCTAAGTAAAATTTTGCTTGTTGAGCGACCAATTCCACTGTATCAGCGCTTAATTGTTGCAAAGCATCTTTTACTTGATCTCCCCCCAAATTTCCCAGTGCTTGTGCGACTTTTAAGCGAATTTGCCAATCTTCATCTGTTGCGTAGGGAATTAAGAGAGGAATTGCTTCTAGGTTTCCTAATTCTCCCATCGCACTAATAGCAGAAGTCTGTACTAAACTATTATCAGAAGCCATTGCATCCTTAAGAAGATTAAACCCTCTGGGATCGCCCATTTCTCCCAACGCTGCAACGATACTCATTTGGATTAACCAATCTGAACTTTGATAGTATAGTGTCTCAATGACTTCATAAGCCTCAGTTAATTGTAATGCCCCAACCACATCAGCCGCTGCTGCTTTAACATCTATTTCCCCATCATGCAATAGGCGATCGCGCAATAAATCTAAGGTTTTTTCTTTATTTTCTTTTCCTAATGTGTCTAATTGACTGACAGCCGAATAACGCACCCTTGGGTTACTATCTGTAATGAGGGGTTCAATTAACTCAAAAGCGAGGGAGCTTTCTAGTTGTCGCAGTTGGTTAACACCAATTAAG
>JBFRWB010000153.1:0-45000 GCA_051439375.1 Microcystaceae cyanobacterium | reverse complement strand
GATTTAAAAAATATTTCCATCCGATTTTTCCTTCTATCGAGAATCATTAAAACTTTCCTTCTTCCTCCTTCTTACTTCTTACTTCTTACTTCTTACTTCTTACTTCTTACTTCTTCCTTCTTCCTTCATTTATCTATATCAGAGAATCTTGACTAAATTGAAAATAATTAGCAACTACGAAAGTATAAGAAATGGTTAAAGGTTTGATGAGAAAAATTAAACCCTTTTCCCTTGCTTTTTAGACGATCGCATTCTACTTTAGATAGACGTTAGCCAATGAAATAAAACAATCAATTGATAAAAATCTATATATTGAATAGGAGGTAACCTCAATGTTTGGTTCATTGATCTTGGCGACAGAAACAGCCTCAGAAAATGCCCCCATGGTATTAACTGGAGTATTACTCAGTTTAGTCATTGTTTATTTTGCGAGTAAATTAGGGGGAGAACTGTCAAAAGCGGTGAATTTGCCCCCCGTTTTAGGCGAATTAGTGGGTGGTGTCGTTGTTGGTGCATCTGCGCTTCATCTGCTGGTGTTTCCTGAAAGTGGCGCAACCGCCAGCGATTCTGTTTTAATGAGTGGGTTGCAGATACTCGGCAATTTAAGTCCCGAAGCGGTAACAGACATTTTCCAGTCTCAAAGTGAAGCGGTTTCCATTTTAGCTGAATTAGGGGTAATTGTCCTCTTATTTGAGATTGGCTTGGAATCAGACCTGCGAGAACTGCAAAAAGTAGGCTATAAAGCAGCCATTGTCGCTGTTGTGGGGGTTGTTGCTCCTTTTGCCTTGGGAACAGTGGGGGCAATGTTAATCTTTGGTATTCCGCCAATTCCTTCTATTTTTGCGGGTGCTGCCCTCACAGCAACCAGTATCGGCATTACGTCTAAGGTTCTCTCCGAATTAGGACAGTTAAAATCCAAAGAAGGTCAAATCATTGTTGGGGCTGCTGTTATTGATGATGTATTAGGTATTATTGTCCTTGCTGTGGTGGTAGGGTTAGCCAAAACCGGAACCGTGGATGTATTAAATGTCCTCTACCTGATTATAAGTGCCACCGTTTTCCTCTTAGGATCGATCTTTTTGGGCAAATACTTTAATAAATCCTTTATTGCCATCTCAGATCGCCTACAAACCCGTGGAAACTTAGTGATTCCTGCCTTAACCTTTGCCTTTTTTATGGCATTCCTCGCCAACATTATTCACCTAGAAGCTATTTTAGGGGCATTTGCTGCGGGTTTAGTATTAGATGAAACCGACAAACGCAAAGAGCTTGACCAACAAATCATGCCCATTGCCGACATTCTCGTTCCTATTTTCTTCGTTACTGTAGGAGCAAAAGCAGATTTAGGTGTATTAAATCCCTTTATTGTAGAGAATCGAGAAGGATTAGTTATTGCTAGTTTCTTAATTGTCGTCGCTATTTTAGGCAAAATTATCACAGGTTGGACAGTCGTTGGAAACGAGAAAGTTAACCGTTTAGCCATTGGAATTGGTATGATTCCTCGCGGAGAAGTGGGTTTAGTTTTTGCCGGAATTGGTTCAGCGAGTGGCGTATTAAGCAAACCCTTAGAAGCGGGAATTATCGTAATGGTAATTTTAACCACGTTTATCGCACCGCCCCTATTAAGATGGGCTTTCCAAGAAAATACAGTAGAAGGAGTCAATTCTGCTGATTTCGCCTCTTAATTAAGACCTAATCTGGCTTATATACCCTAGTTATCAGTGAAAATGGGATCTCTCCTCTCTCTTATCCATAACAGGGTTTTATAAGTCGGACTGGCATTAAACCTTACTATCCAGTTGGGGGTAAATGGGCAGGTAAAACAGTTAAACAGGCTAAAGCCGTGTAGATTAGGGCAAAATAGGTTTCAAATCGAGCAATATAGCCAAAACGACCGTTACAGTACCAGTCTCGTTGCCAAATAATCACCACTAGCTTCAACAAAGCAATGGTAAAGGTTAGGGCAGTTAGTAACTTTAACACTCCCAAGGCATACAATAGAACAAGAATAGCGATCGCACAACTATGATAGGTTAAGCTACCTTTGAGAGAACTTGTTTTTGCCTTTCGTAACTTAATAGTAAACACCGCACTGCCAAAAAAGAGCGTATTTAACAGCCACAAACCAACCGCTTGAATATTTAATTGATCGGCCGTTGTACCATAAACAAACAAGGTTGACAGGCAAATCGCAGCAAACATGACGATTTCTGTGGGAATTATCTTTTGTTTACGCTTAAAAACGGCAACTATATTAACAATAAAAGCGATCACCCCCCCAAAGCACACCCAAATTAGACAAGGATGTTGTAAGGTTAACCCGATTGCGATCGCAATTGAAACACAACTATAAACCCCAAACCATACAAGATAACGAGGTTTCCCACTTCGTCGTTGCTTTAATTGTACAGTTAAGGGATGTTCTGCTTGTAATCCGACAAATGCCCCCAAACAGGCTAGAGTGGTTTGCCAATTCCATGCTTGGGCTAGGGATGCACCTGTAAGTAAAGCCCCCATTAGCACCAGTAAAACACCATGTTCTGGGGAAAAAGTGGGTTTATACCAAGGCTTGGTCTCATTTTGTCTTATTTTGATTTTAGGTTGCCCACTTAACGCAGGTGTTTCGAGAGTCGGTTGAGATGTTGCAATCATAGCTGACACTGTAAAATTACTCTACTTCAGACGATTCAATGGATTCAACACATAGCGCATTGGCTTCTGGTGGAGTAAGTTGAATGAGTCGGCCATTTACCTCGATAAGATGGGAGTTAGGCTGGGGAAAATGATGACGAATCACTGTAAATGTCGTATCTGGCGTTAAGCCCAATTTCAGTAACCGGCCGATGTATCCTTGAAAGACTTTATCATAACCAACAATATAACCTTGAGAACTAACAGCAAGATCCCTTAAATAAGTAGAAGTATCAGCATCCATAGTGTATTAAATCCAGTAAATGTAACAAAAAAATTAGTTTTATAGCTCTAAACCTTAAATTTAGGTAGATAGCAGCGATATTAACAAACCCACTCAGGGATTGCTTTTTAATTTTTACATGAGTGTCTCTTACATTCTGAGGGTTATCTCAGTATTAGACACTCGCAATTTTCAATTGTGCGTCCCCCTGTCAAAGAGGGACTGTGAGTATAATAGATAGGACTCTGTACCAGAGAGTCTGCGAGACGTGTCCCCAGCTTAAAAGGTGCGTCTCGCTATTTTTGTGAGTTTTCAGTAATTTGCTGATACTCAGGTGTTAAAGGCTTACCGTGAAAGTCAAAAGAGCGAAATTTCTCCATTTTACTCACTCGAAACATCGCTAAGGGATAACTGACAACAAATAAGGTGAATACCCCCAAGAAACCAATAACAATTTTATGTAATTGTTGAGCAGGAAGGGGCTTAGGACGAGAAGTTGATTTTTCGTGGGAAATAGATGTCATGGTTCGATTTTCCTCCTAAATTAAAGGTAAATAAGGAAATAAGGGATGCCAACACATGGCCGTAGCTAATGTCATTAAGCCAATCATCCAAACAAACAGGGTAGCGGTTTTGACTTGGCGATCTTTGAGCATAAAATACAGGACAATCCAGCTAATTAACCATGCAAGCAATAAAACTGTCTCTTTACCTGTATAATTGCCGATGTTTCCCCATAAAGGGTCAGGATTAGCTGCACCCGGAATCCAGCTTCCTAACGTCAGTAACTTTGCCTGAACGGTCTTTGTCTGGTCAGCATCTGCGATATGATGGGCAATCATCATCGCGATCGCTCCAATGGCAGTACTGAGAAAAGCGGCCGCCGCTTCCCCTGATAATTCGGGGGGATTATCATTTCCTTGATGGAGAAATTGAGGGAATCGTTTAATTTGCCCCCATATTTTTCCATAAAACGGCTCATTTGACCTTGTAATCCGTTGAGTCATCTTTCATTCTCCAATCAATAAAGGTTAAAGCGCACGAAGTTTAGCAACCCCTAAGCCACTCACTAGGCCACCCATGGCAAAAAACATCATCGCCATCAAGGCTAAACAAGTAGCTGTCAACACGGGACGATTTTTTTTCTCTAAAATTGAATCTCCGTATCGCCACAATACCCAAGCAGAAGCAACTGCGAGGGGAAAGGTGAATAAAACGCTGAATTCGTGATATTCCATGAAAATATACTGGCCAAGGGGGGAATTTTCCTTAAGCCATGCTCTCGCACCCCCATATTCTGCACCCGCACGATAGCGCATATAGGCTAAATTACCAGAAGCAATGGCTAAAAAGGCTAAAATCGATGACCAAAAGGCTAAGGTTCGCATTTGAGGCAAAACATGAGCCGAGCCTCGCAAAAGCGGAAAGGCCAAATGTCCTGCGTAAGCAATCACCACCAAGGCGAAAACAGAAGCTAACCCATGAATCGTTCCTAGCCAGCGTTGCCAAGGACTAGGGTGCAAAAGGTTCACTAAGGGTAAAAAAAGGAATAAACCCGCCGATAAAAAGCTTAAACCGTAAATGCAGACTTGAGCGATGTCTAACGGCTTAGGAAAAGATTGGGGGGGAGAGGGAGAAGATGGGGAAGTTTGTACCATTTTATGCTTGTTGCTAATCTTTATCAATCAACACCGTTATCTTATCAAAATTAATGATAGGTTAAATCTAATATTTTCCTTAAGAAAGTCGAAGATTCTCGTTTTTACAGGGATAAAATGCCATCTGAAACCAAGATTTTAAGGTTCAAGTACGCTTTAAACGAATAAAAGTCAAAAATAAACTAGAATTAAATCTAAATAATCGATATAAATCAGAATAAAGGCGACTTCTAAAGGTTGTTAGTTATTGCCTATCTGATGAATTGTCTTTTTTCTTAATATTGATCTATTGACTCCTATTGATAATTCTTTTAAAGTAGTTTCCAGAAACTTATTGATAAAAATTTTCAATAAGCTATCATGACCTTTCAACCGATAAAAACCATGCAAACTTACGACCAATCTCAAGTGACCTATGACTGGTGGGCAGGAAATGCCCGATTTGCCGATCTTTCTGGTTTATTTATCGCTGCTCATGTGGCACAAGCTGCATTAATTACTTTTTGGGCAGGATCTTTCACACTATTTGAAATTTCTTGGTTTGATCCCAGTTTACCCATGGGAGATCAAGGATTAATTTTGTTACCCCATTTAGCCACCTTGGGATGGGGTGTCGGCGATGGGGGTCAAATTGTGGATACCTATCCCTACTTTGTTATTGGTGCGATTCATCTTGTTTCCTCTGCGGTTTTAGGTGCAGGTGCGTTATTTCACGCCTTTAAAGCCCCTGAAGACCTAAAAACAGCCACAGGACAAGCCCAGTGGTTTCATTTTGAGTGGGATGATCCCAAAAAATTAGGCATTATTTTAGGCCATCATCTACTATTTTTGGGCGCAGGAGCGTTATTATTGGCAGGAAAAGCCATGTACTGGGGTGGACTCTACGATGCAACCACTCAGACTGTAAGAGTCATCACTAGCCCCACTCTTGATCCCTTTGTCATCTATGGGTATCAAACCCATTTCGCCAGTATCTCTAGTTTAGAGGACTTAGTGGGTGGTCATATTTATGTAGGATTTATGCTAATTGCTGGTGGAATTTGGCATATTATTGTTCCACCGTTAGGTTGGGCGAAGAAAGTGCTAACTTTTTCTGGTGAAGCCATTTTATCCTACTCTTTAGGCGGAATTGCCCTTGCTGGCTTTGTTGCCGCCTATTTTTGTGCTGTCAATACCCTTGCTTACCCAGTAGAATTCTACGGCGCACCCTTAGAAATCAAACTCGGTGTTATGCCTTATTTTGCTGATACGGTTGATTTACCGTTAGGTCAGCATACAGCACGGTGCTGGTTAGCCAATTCTCACTTTATCTTAGCCTTTTTCTTCCTACAGGGTCATTTATGGCACGCATTGCGAGCAATGGGATTTGATTTTCGCCGAGTAGAAAAGGCACTCAATAGCATTGATGCTTAATTCTCTACACTGACTGAACTGAACGCAAATTCGGGTTAACTCTATTTAAACCGATCTTGATAGTGAGAACACACCCTATTTTCTTCACAAATTAGCATCAAGGTAAAAAAATGAGCAACATCGGACTCTTTTACGGAACAGAAACAGGTAAAACCGAAGCCGCCGCAGAAATGATTCAAAGCGAACTCGGTGGTGATGGTACAGTCGATTTAATCAATATCAGCGATGTAGAAGCTGAAGAATTAGAAAACTATGACTATCTAGTGATTGGCTGTCCTACATGGAATATAGGAGAGTTACAAAGCGACTGGGAAGGGATTTATGAAGATTTAGATAATATTGATTTTACAGGTAAGAAAATTGCTTATTTTGGGACAGGGGATCAAATTGGCTACGCCGATAATTTTCAGGATGCAATGGGTATTTTAGAAGAAAAAATTAGTGCATTAGGCGGAAAAACTGTGGGTTATTGGCCAACGGATGGTTATGATCACGAAGATTCCAAAGCCGTTAAAAATGGTAAATTTGTTGGTCTGGCGTTAGATGAAGATAATCAATCCGACGAAACTGAAGATCGTATCAAAACGTGGGTCGCTCAAATTAAACCTGAATTTGGGGTTTAATTCCCATTAAACCTAGCATTTTAGCAGATTTTTCCTTCTTAGACTTCGACATGGTTCTCCTCTCGCACTCCTTCTCCTCTGAGATAGATCAAGGAGAAGGGGTTTTCCCTCTATTCTTCACGTTTTTTGCTTAACAATTATGTCTCAATTACCTGATCACGTTTGGGTTAATGTTAATCCTAGTTTACGCTGCTTTGACCAACCACTTCTTAATCAGTTGGCTAGAAAGCAAACGATAGCAGAATGGCAGTATTCTCAGACACTAGATGAACCAGCCTCTCTAGAGATTGCCCTTACTCTCTTACACGACTATCTAAAATCTCAAGATCACCCCGTTCATTTACTCGGCCACAGTAATGGTGGTTTAGTCAGTTTATTGTACACTTATCGCCATCCTGAACGAGTAAAATCCTTAACCCTTCTTTCAGTGGGTGCTTATCCAGCGATTGACTGGAAAGCACATTATTATGTCCAATTAAATCTTCTATTGTGTTCCCCTGAAAAACTGTTAAACCAGATGGTTTATAGCCTTTTCGGTCGTCAATCTTGTCCCATTAGCAGAAAATATCGCAAAATATTAGAAGAAGATTTATTGCTTTCTTTATCTCCCCATAGCTTGTTCAAGCGGCAACAATTTTCCCCAATTTCCGTATCTGTTCCCCTTTTGGTATGTGCAGGAGAATATGACATGGTAGTTGATCCTAATTCATGGCAAGGGTGGAAACCATGGTTAAAAGAAGGCGATCGCTTGTTTCAATGTCCAAAAGGTCGATATTTCTTCCATCATGCCTATCCGGGGCTAATCAGTCAGCAAATTTTCGATTTTTGGCAGTCTTTATCTGAACCTCACTACTTTGATCAATTTCCTCTTAGTGCGTAATTTCAGTAATCAGTTACCAGTGATCAGCACCTCGTTGCTGTTGCAAGGGGCTTAAAAATAGCAAAGAAAGGGTTGGTATTTGACAGTGGGAAACCTGCAAAGTTCTTATTCCATCTACAATTGCCAACTGTTCACTGTTAACTGTTCACTACTATATAGGTCATTATCAATTATCTATTGTTGAACTATGTATGATTTATCCTTTCCTCAATTAATTTGTCCCTTTGCCATCTGGTTAATACTCGTTTGTTTTTTCACCTCTGTTTGTTTTGCAACTAGAGAAGGGGTAACAAAACTCAATAAGTTACATCAAATTCCCTGTAGCCGTTGTTCCTTTTCAACAGGAGATTATCGCCTTAAATGTACGGTTTGTCCTTGTCAAGCTTTTTCTGAAGAAGCGATTCATTGTCTAGAGTTTGAGAAACGTCAACCGACTCAATGGACTATCCAAATTAAAGTTTTCTCATTGACAATCATACGATTATATCGCAAAACTTATTCCCGAATCGTTAAGCAACTTCGCTTAACTACTCAATCTTTTCTAATGTTAGTTCGGTTATGACTATTTAGACTGTTTATGAATATCCAAAATTTCTGTTGGAGTAAATGGACAGGTTTGAGGAAAAATAGACAAGTTTAAACCCGTTTGATCAGATGCCATATTGCGAGCATTTTGATAGCATTTAGGCACAATTTCGGAAAAATATGGTTTTAAGCTTGGACTTTCTTCTAAGTCTTCTATAACACGTTTACGATGCTCTCTTATAGAATATTTCCAACTATTGGTCAATTTTTCAGGTTGATAATGCCATTTGAGCAGGTGCATTAATAATTGTTCCAAGTTACGTCGAATTGCTCGACGTTCGCTCCGTCCCATTGCTTCAATTTCTTCTAATAAGTTTTCAATATCTAATGACGCTAGATTTCCATAACGAAGATGTTTAGCGGTTTCTTCTAACCAAAGCGCATAGTCGGTTTCGTAGAGGGTTTTAAGAGTTAACATAGGTGCTATCCTAACACAGTCATTCAACCAACTGCTTAAACCGCTATATTGTCCAAGATTTACTTCTTGGTCGTCAACTATCCATTTATTTGCGGTGAAATTTCCCTTAAGTTTGAGTTAATGATCATAATGAGCAAATCAAGATGCCCAAGATTTGTTAAAATATATTGTCAATAAGGAATCGACTAAGGAGAAACTCTTATGTCACTGGTTCACTGGAATAAATCCGTCCTCAGCTTCCATCTAAAAGAGATTATTGAAGATCATAACGCTGGAAATTCAACCGCTTTGGTGGGGTTAGGCGCAATTTTACTCGGAACAACCGTCCTTCCGGCGGCTGCCAAGTTAGGACGACCAATTCTTAAATCAGTCATTAAGAGTGGGATTTCTCTCTACGAACAAAGCAAGTCTGAAATCGACACCGTTGTAACGTCGAAACAACAAGCAACCTCTCCTACCCTAACTTCCTCAGATACAAAAATTAAAGTCCCAGTGGAAACAACAAGCTAAACCACTGAGACAATTCTACGATTGATTTTAGGGAATTATCCCTCATGAGAAGGCTGTTGCGGCGTAACATCCACAGTAGTCGCTGCTACCTGTTGCGCTTGTTCTTCAGCTACTTCTGCTCTTGCTTCTGCAACAATATCTGCAACCACTTCCCCTGTTTCAGCAAGGGTAGATTTCGTTTTTTCATAAAGTACCACCCCTGTCTTCAACGTTGCTTTTGCGGCGGGTTTGAGCAAAGCTGCAAGGGTTGGGGCTAAAACGACTGTTCCAATACCAATAACTAACGCTTTCGTCGGACTTACACTGAAAAACCGCTGAATTTTATCTTGGGACATTTGCTTGATTTGTTCAATGGCCATTGTTTCCCCTCCAGAAATTAGAACGCAATTGATAAATGAGCTAGAGACGCTTTCGTGGACAAAGCTTGAGACGAAAGAAAGATGATAGTTTTCCTCTATTTCTAGCTAAGAGAAAAGAGAAAACCGTATTTTCTTTGCTTTCCTTATTATAACCTTATTTTTCCTAAATTTAACCAAATCTTAACCTGAAGTTATTGGCATTTAGTGAAGAAAATTTATGCTCAATGACCCTAATCTCAATAACGATAGCAAAAGAACAATCAAAAGCAATCAAGTATTAAAAAAATAATGGTAGATAACAAAGAATGACTGCCCAAAGTTTGCTCAATTTTCAGAAAATCTTGCTCAATTGCAACAAAAATCACTATTGCGAATATAGAAGCTTTGCAAATCTTTGTCAACTATTTTCCTCAAAACCCCTTTAAACCCCCTAAAAAAAAATCAAATTGCTGAATTTGTTACATTTTTGGGGAAACTTTAGTCTATAATTAACAAAGCAAATCTTAAGATCCCCTAAAGAGAAGGAGAAATCACGATGCCCGTTACCACTGGATTAAGAATGGCGTATGGAGAAGTGGGAGATAATCCCGTAATGCTAGATAAAAGCGTTACCTCTCCTATCTGCGAAGGATTAAACTCTGTTTTAGCTGGTTTTCAAGCTTTATATTTACAGTATCAAAAACATCATTTCGTTGTTGAAGGGTCAGAATTTTATTCTCTTCATGAATTTTTTAACGAAAGTTACGACGCAGTTCAAGGCCACGTTCACGATTTGGCTGAACGGTTAAATGGTTTAGGGGGAATTCCCGTCGCTAGTTTCGCTAAACTCTCAGAACTCTGTTGCTTTACCCCAGAAGAAGACGGTGCTTATGGCAGTCGGGATATGGTAGAACATGATTTAGCCGCCGAACAAGCGATGATTCAACTATTACGTCGTATGGCAGCACAAGCAGAGAGTTTAGGCGATCGCGCTACCCGCTATCTTTATGAGAAAATGCTGTTAGAAACCGAAGAAAGAGCCTATCATTTAGACCATTTCTTAGCCGAAGATAGCTTAACACTTAAATTTGTTGGACAATCTCTCAATTAATTATTTTTAACTGAATTATCTTAGTTCTAATTTTCAAGATCCCTTCTGATACAGGAGGGATTTTTTTTACAACTCTTGACAAGTCCCTTGACTTAGAAGCAGTGATTGATAGTAAGATAAACTTATGGAAAATAATTGCAAAAACTTTTCAAGTAGATCAAAAACATCATTACGACTTTCCCCTCACAATCCCAATCAAATAAGGTCTAACGATAAGAGTCCTTAATGTTTGTCACTGAGTTCCTGAAAAAGTTATTGCCAATTAATCCTAGATAGACATGAGTGAATGAATGGAGAAAATTATGAAACATCCTAACCGTCAGCATCATGGACAAGGTTGGCGATTTTCCTTCTTTAGCGAGACTGATGACGCTCAAGCCCCAATTGAGCCAGAAGAATCACCCAATTCATCCTATTCTCTTTCCCAAGCCACCATCGGTCAATCGATTTGGTTAGTAGGGTTTCAAGGAAAAGGAGGAATGAATCGCTTGTTAGGAATGGGACTAACACCGGGGGTTGAATTACAAGTCGTTAGTTCTCAACCCAGTGGTTCAGTATTAGTCGCTATCCAAGATAACCGCATTGGTATCGGTGCAGGGATGGCGCATAAAATTTTAGTCAGTGATCACCCCTTAGACAATCAAAAGGAGAAAAAAATGACCAACACTGAAGAAATCTTTTTAAGAAACCTTAAAGAAGGAACAAAAGGACGAGTTCTTGGTTATAACAAAGTAGGACGAGGGTACAAAGGGAAATTACTCTCCATGGGACTGACCCCAAAAACAGAATTTGAAGTGGTTAGAGTTGCACCATTGGGTGACCCAGTTGAGATTATCGTTAGAGGATTTCATCTTACCTTACGCAAGCAAGAAGCGGATGCTTTAATTATCGAATTAGTGTAGGGTAATAAAGGCGGAAGGTGGGCTTGACCCACCTTAACAGTATCTAATATTAGAAATATAACCCTCTATAAAGGTTTTTATAACAGCAACAATGGCCGTTTAATATATCAGCCTTTAAGCTATCATATGCGATCGCCCTTTATCGAAACAATAGGGTTTAAAACCTTGCCTTTAGTCGCGAAAAGTTTTTGGAACGAGGTATAAATTCTTGTTACAAAAACAACTTCCGACTTTCGACTTCATACTTCCGACTTCTTTAACACACCTTCTATCAATCCTTGCGAAACCCTAACCAAAAAAGAGTTTAACTACCGAGATAGGGAAAAAGGTGATAAAATGCGAACCATATTGTGGATATTACGTGTAACTTGACAAGTGAATTGACTACCAATAGTAGCAAGATAGATTAAGTCTGCTCAATTCCTGCTTCCTCGTAACCCAAAAAATTTAAAACCTTTTTTAATAAGCACTATGCTAAAACAAATTTTCTTAATATTAATATTCTCTCTATCTGGAGTCATCACCACCCCGAAGATAGCTTTTGGGCAAACTCCACCCACCCCAGAAACCGAACCTGATGTTCCCCCAAAAACCTTAAAAGTGGGCGTTGTAGGGATTCCTCCTTTTGTCATTAATGAAGATCAGCAACCAATAGGAATGAGTGTGGAAATCTGGCAAGAAGTAGCCAGTCGTACTCAACTTCAATATGAGCTAGTTCCGATTCCTGACATAAATGTAAATGCGGGTATTGTTCAGGTCGCTCAGGGCGAATTAGATGTCTTAATTGGACCGATTAGTATCACAGCAGAACGTTTAAGAACTGTCGATTTCACCCAACCCTATTTTCAAGCGAATATTGGTCTTTTGGTTAGTAGTGAAACACCCAGCGTGTGGAGTCGTATTAGGCCGCTGTTTGGTATTGCAATTATCTCTTCTGTGGGGATTCTCTTTCTGGCCTTATTTATCGTGGGTAATTGCATCTGGTTAGCAGAACACCGTCGCAATGAACAATTTCCTAAAGCTTATATCCCCGGTGTTGCCAATGGGATTTGGTTTTCCCTTGTTACCTTAACAACTGTTGGTTATGGAGATAAAGCACCGATTACCAAAAGCGGCCGGACGATTACTGGAGTCTGGATGTTAATTACCACCGTTGCTGCGTCTTCTTTAACCGCAGGTTTAGCCTCTGCTTTGACCATCTTTTTGTCGGGAGACACCAGTGAAAAATTTACCCGTCCCACAGAAATTGCTGATCAACGTATCGCAGTTATTGAAGGAACAACGGGAGAAGTATGGGGAAACACTTATGAAGCTCGTCTAGTAAAAGCCACAGATTTAGAGCAAGCCGTTCAAAAAGTCTTAAATAATCAAGCAGAAGCTGTTCTTTTTGATGTTCCTGCCTTAGAATATTATTTAATCAAGAATCCTGAAGTTGCCCTTAAAATTGCGGATGTCACCTTTGCTTCAGAAAATTACGGTTTTGCTTTGCCGTCCAATAGCCCTTTGATGAATGAGATTAATATTGCTATTATTGCCCTTGACGAAGAAGGAAAACTAGATGCCATTCAAGAAGAAGTCTTCGATAGGATTAACAACCAATAAATAGAAAACATGGGGAATTAGTCAATTACTCTAGATAAATACCACATCATCAATTCCACTAAAATCGGCATTCGTTATTCCTTCAAGAACGGCTAAGTCGTAGCTATTATAGGACAAAGTATGAGTGGTATCATTAAAGCCAACTTGAGTATAATCCCCTGTTTCTAGACCATAGACAGAGGTATCGATTTGAATCTTATCTCCTTGAGAAGCGTCAAAATTGGTTACTGTATCTAAACCCGTTAAAGAATTAAAGCGGAAATAATCTTTGCTACTTGTTCCTGTTAACAGATCATCTCCGTCTGTTCCAGTGATGAGATTAAATAACTGAATATTTCTAAAGGAACTATTACCATAATCACTAATCTCCTGAAAACTTCGATCATCATCATTGGCAAAAGTGAGATAACGAAAACTTCCTGTAAAGTGTTTACCCACCGAAATTGTATAACTCTTCCATTCTGGCTCACTATTAGGCTCAATGCTATAGTTATTATATTTTTGTTTTCCCCATTTTTGAGAACCAAATAGTTGAAAAGTCGTATCACCAGATATTTTTTTGTCATTATCAAACCCAATCCCATGAACTTCCCCTTCTTGAGAACTTTGAAAATCAAAGGTTAAAATAGTGTTTGGAGTAATCACATAAGACGTTAGATCAACAGCTTTCCAAGTATTACCCATCAAGGTAATTGTATCAGTATCGGCAAAGGTGACTGTTCCTTTTTGATCTTGTTTTCTTCCACCATAGGAATGAATCTCATTTGCTTGATAACTAACCGTGTCACCGTCAACAGTCATGTCAAAATAAGAAGAAGCAGTATCCGAAAGATCATTAACATTAATGGTGAAGACTTCATCATAGGTTAGTCCACCACTATCTGTTGTTTGAATAGTAATCTGATGATGGGTGTTGGCTTCATAATCAAGTAAAGTTCCATCGGCGACTTGCAATTGGTTATCAACCAGTTTAAAGCGTCCGTCTGCATCGTCAAGTAAGGTGTAAGTATGGTTATCTGTGGTGTCAATATCAATGGTACTAAACATCCCGATTACGGTATCGTTACTGCTATTTTCGTCAATCGTATTATTATCTAAGTTAATCCCTGTGGGAGCGTCATTTACCCCTTCAATGGTGATAGTAACGGTAGCAGAATTAGACACGGCATCCTGCTCATCTTTAATTGTATAGGTAAAGCTATCAGTCCCTGTCTCTCCGACTTGGAGATAGTCAAATTGACCCTTAGAATCATAAATATAATTTCCATCTACATCTTCTGTTAATTCACCTTGTAAATTGGCTAAGTCCATACTGTCCATTGTTAAAGGTGTATCTTCAGGATCACTATCATTGCCTAATAGGTCATTAACAGTAAAGGTTAAAATACTATTTTCTTCTGTATTAAAATTATCATTTTCTGCCATTGGATTCTCATTAGAATCGACAATAAGCTCAAAGGCTCTCTTTAGATTAATTCGCCCGTTAGATACGACTTTGCCCTTAAAATCCTCAACTTCAACACTTGAATCAATCAGAATTTGTTTAACTTCAGAAGGAGTCAAACTAGGATCGTAAGCAAATAATAGACTCGCTGCCCCTGCTACATGAGGCGCAGCCATAGAAGTCCCCTGTTTATTACCATATTTATTATTAGGTAAAGTGCTATAAATATTATCCCCCGGTGCAGCAACATCTACCGTGGTCGCACCATAGTTGGAATAACTAGACCTATTATTATTTTGTTGAGTGGCTGCGACAGCAATTAAGTTATCATTAGAATAACTCGCAGGATAAAACGACTGTTTGTCAATATTTCTATTGTTGTTTCCGGCCGCCGCAACGACGAGAATACCAACCTCACCAGCGTCTTCTATCACCGCTTCAAATTCTGAGGTTGCCTCCCCTCCACCAAAACTCATATTCAGAACTCGAATATTTGCTCCCGTAGCAGGATCTTGATCATAAGCTTCTTTGAGTTTGATGGCATATCTAACCGATGCGATCGCATCATCAGTGTACCCACGACCCCTATCATCGAATATCTTGAGAGCTAAAATCTCTGCATAGGGATTGACACCAACTACCCCAATTCCATTATTCCCGGTTGCTGCGATTGTCCCTGCAACATGAGTTCCATGGGAATGGACATCTATGGGGTCATTATCCTGATTGCCAAAATCCCAGCCATAAATATCATCAACATAGCCATTATTATCATCATCAATCCCATTTCCCTCAATTTCAAGCGGGTTTTTCCACATATTATCGGCTAAATCCTCATGCTCATAGTCCACCCCTGTATCAATCACTCCAACAACCACTGCGTCTGTCTCTTGACCAGATAAATTATCCCAAACTTGATCCGCTTTAATTCTGCGCACTCCCCAAAGATTAGAAAAAGATGGATCATTGACAGAGACAGTCGGTGAATTTGAAGCGTCTGTTCTTTGGTTCGCATCTACATCCTTCATGTTTTTCCCTCACAAAAAATCAGTATAAATGAATGAAGTCATGATTGATGATTTTCCAAGAGACGATTCTCATAGGAGAGAAAATTCGACTCAGAGAAACAAACATAGACCATTTTGCCATTCTCCTAATTCTTTCTTAGCGCACATAGGGAAAAAAAAACAATGCAAGTTACAAAAACACAAAGTTCTATATTTTTCTCAATATAGTTTCAGTGAATGTAAGAATTTTTGTGCAGCCGTCAATGCTAAATTTGTGAATTATGGTTATCTTGTACGGTGAAAACACAGAGGGTAATAGAATAAATCTAATGTACGCTCTTGAGGAAACTCTCACCAAAGTTTAAGCGTTTGGCATCTAAACCAATACGAAGGGTTAAATCTGAGCCTAAATCTCCTGTTGATGATGCTTCCACTTTCCCAATTCCTAGAGTCGTTTGCAATAGCTGTGCGCTATTAAGATCCCCTTGTTGTACCACTACTTCCGATGTCTCTAAAATTTGACGGGAATCTTCAAGGATATACACATTAGTATAGTTATGTTGAGCTAAATATTTTCGCACCGTTCGAGTTAAAGACGGATCATTCGTTGTGTTTTGTAGCGCAATGCGAATTCGATAGGGAGAAGGAGAGCGATCGCGAATTTCTGTTGTCCCCACCCCAAAATAAGTGGCCATAATTTGCTTAATTTCTTTCTGCTTACGATCTAATAGCCAATAACTACGGCCATCATATTCGTGGGGAAGACTAAATCTTCCGGGTAACATAACCATTTGGACATCATCAACGGAAAGATCACGGCCTAAGTTAGCGAGTCCTAACATTTCTTCCCAACTTAAATTAGTATCAATATTAGTCTGTAGAAGACTTAATACTTGGGGAAGACGGGGTAAAATAGCAGGACTAGATAACTTCTTCTGTAAGGCTTTAAGTAAAATTTGTTGTCGTTGAACTCTTCCTACATCGCCTGAGTCTTGGCTGCGAAAACGGGCAAATTCTTCAGCCTGTTGACCATTTAAGGTCTGAAGTCCTGCTTTGAGGTCAATATAAAGATTTTGTGTTCGATCTTGATAATACATATCTTGGGGAACATACACCTCAACACCCCCCACTAAATCCACCAATTTCACAAACACATCCGTTGTGATTCGCACATAACGATCAATGGTCACATCCTCAAGGGTTTGACTAACGACTTCGCTGGCCAAATCTGCTCCACCGTGGATATTTGCATCATTGATTTTTGTGTAACCTACACGGGGGATATTTACTCGGCTGTCTCTGGGAATAGAGAGCATTTTTAGGCTCTTTTCTTGAGGATCAACTTTTAACAAAAGAATGGTATCACTACGACCCCTTAGTGCTGCTAAAGATGGGGAATCACTGTCTTCTACCTGATCAATTCCTAGCACTAATATATTAAGGGGACGGGTTAGGGTGTGGGAAGGGAGAGGATTAATTTTCTCAGAAACAGGAAGTATCTGGGGGGCAAATGGTATCTTTTCGGCAAAAGGAGTTATCAAGGTCAAACTTGCCCCCAACGTTGCCGAAACAATCGCCGTTGTGCCGAATATCCCCCCCCAAATTAAGCCTCGATAAAGGGGGGTTAATCTGTGAAGAGAACGGCGAGGCGGACGAGGTGAAATTCGTGAGGCGGTCACGGTGGGTGGGGTGGGCGGTGTGACAACCTTTTTGGGTTTATAGACCTTTAATTTTGGCTGAATGGGCAGATTAGATCCCACTTTCTCGGCACTATTTGTCATTCTAACCTCGTAACCATCAACTAGCTGAAGATTAAGTTTAATTCCAACTTAATGATCTAAGAAGAGAATTATCCTCTAAATGTTCCAGTTTTCTACACAAAAATTTTCGCAAATGCAAAAGTTGTGTGTTAGATTAGGTGTAGGAGCTTTAGCCATTTCTTAATTAAATATTCGACCTGTCAGCCTCATTGTAATTAATTGGGTGCTGTGGGGCGGGCGCAACCTTCAAGCATCTTTTTATGGTTAGGTTGGTGTCCAACAAATAATAGGTTAAATCATTGATTGATCTAGAAGCGAGACGGCTAAGATTCGTAAGCCTTAAAAGTAGTACTCGTGACTGATCTGCTTAGACAGGCAAATAGCTGTTAGACATCGAAGGAAAATTCTTGGTTTTTCCCTATTAAGAAACGAGCAAACTTTTTTGCGCTTGAGTTCGTCTGAGTTATTTAGACAACAGAGGGGGAGGCATCAGATGTTCTTTACCCGACTGTTGGTGCTACGTAATTAACATTTATTAATCACTCTTAATTTTCTCTGTGAAATTACCATGCCTGTCATCACCTTACTTCTCGCTGCTCTCTACCTCTTAGCAATATACGGTCTTTTGTGCCTAGCTGATTATCTTCGTAAAGGTACATTTTCTCGACCAAAAGATGCCAGCTAAGAAAGGTTAGAATAATAATTCTCCAAGGAGTTTAGTCATTTTGCCATAGGAGCAATGATTAGACTCCTGTTGTTTTTTAATTACTTATTAATTTAACGTCTAATCGTTTTAACATGGCTTGACGTGCTTGCAAAGCTAATTGATCATCTAAAGGACTGAGGTTAATTTCCGTCTGATATTTTTGTTGTAAAGCGGTTTTAATTAACCAGTCAGCAACAAAGGGATTTTTAGGAAGTAGGGGGCCATGGGAATAGGTAGCGATCGCATTGCGGTAAAATGCCCCTTCATAGCCATCTTCCCCATTATTTCCATAGCCTGTCATTACTTTGCCTAAAGGCTGTACGTCTCCCAAATAGGTTCTTCCTCCGTGGTTTTCAAAGCCAATAATAATAGGAGGTTCGCCTAACATTGCTTTTAAGTCTGTTGCGAGGGGAGAAGCAGTGACTTCAAACACCACGTTACCAATACAGCGTTTAGCTTCAATCCCCGGATGTTTGCTGACAAAATCTAATAACCCTAATCCTTCAATCCGTTGTCCAAGGGCAGGTTCATAATAATGACCGAGTAATTGGGGTGAACCGCAAGTAAATACCCCCGGTGTACCAGATTCTAGTTTTTGACGCAAGATTTCTGCTTTTTGACCCCGTAAATCTCGCATCACAATTTCTTGTTGTCGATCTTGTGCGCCTCCCCCAACGATAATATCAACATTAGCGATCGCTTCTGCGTTTGTTTCTCGATCTAAGCGAACAATAGAAACGGGTATTTCTCGCCATGCTGTTCGCCGTTGCAAACAAATTACATTCCCGCGATCTCCGTAGGTACTCATTAGGTTAGGATACAGCCAACCGATTTTTAATTCCATTTCCATAGTTCAGAAGTTTAGGAGTTCAGGAGTTCAGGAGTCGGAAGTTTCCCCTGTTTCCCTATCTCGCCCAAAACAGGGTTTTATAAGTGCAACTTAGAATTATAACCTTTACTATAGCAGTTAGCAATGAACAGTTAACAGTTAGCAGTTAATTTGAATATACAAACACTTTTTTAAGTTAGCCTTATTTAGTAACAACAGAAGAAAATAAAGCTTCATAACGATCTAAAGCGATCGCAAAAGAATATTCTTTTTCGGCATATTCTCTTCCTTTTTTACCTAATGCGGTTGCTTTGTCAGGATTATGATATAAGTCTAAAATCGTTTTTGCTAATGTTTCTGCATCTTCGGGAGGAGTAACAATTCCCCCACCACTACTACGAATTGCCCTTGCAGCCGTTCCTTGATCGGGGACAGAAGCAATAATAGCCCGTCCATTTGCTAACAATACTTGTATTTTAGATGGCATATTAAACGCAATCACATTATGTTTTTGTAGAACCATTGTTACATCGGCGGCGGATAACATTTCAGGCAACTTTTCCCGTGGTTGAAAGGGCAGTAATAAAACATTATCTGCTTTTTGTTCCTCGCTATAATTCTTTAACCGTTCGAGGGCATCCTTTTTTCCTACAATAACGATAGCAATTTCAGGAATATGGGTTAGTTGGGCTGCTGCATCAATTAAAGTTTCTAAGGGCTGGGTAAGGGCAATGTTCCCAGAATAAAGAACAATAAATTTACCGTCTAAATGATGGGTTTTACGGAAGCCATTATTTTCTTTGGGAAGGGGATGAATAAAATTAACATCCACCCAATTAGAAATCTCAACTATTTTCTCTTTATTGACACCTTTAGTTAATAGATTTTGGGTAAAACCATCCGCAATAACACTAATTTTTGTGGCTGTGCGATAGGCGAATTGTTCTAGTTTTTCAAAAATAGTAATGAGTTTAGAATTAGTAATTAACCCGACATGAACCGCAGCATCTGGCAGAATATCCTGTAAGTTTAGTACCACTGGAACTCGATAAATCCAGCTTACCACTGCTGCTGGAATACAGACAGGTAAGCCCGGAATCGTTAACAGAATGACATCTGGCCGCCATCCTCTAAGGGCTTGTAATAGGCTAAATCCCATAAAACTGAGTTCAAACAAGGCACGATGACGAAAACCTCGTTCTTTACTCACCCAAACATAACAACGTTGAATGGTAACGCCATTTTTCTCTTCAGTTAAAAACCATTTCCCCTGATAATTCGGTTCAATCTCCATGGCAGGATACCACGGCATGGCAGTTATTACTCTTACTTGATGGCCTCGTTTCGCTAACCCTTCTGCTAATTCTGTCATCAACGGTGCGATACCAATGGGTTCTGGGGCATAATTGTAGGAATAAATGAGGATCTTCATGTCCTTGTTGGGGGGTTAACTGAATATTTAGAGGATTATCGCACCAATTTAGGTCAAGGACTTACTATACTTGACTTTAGACACAAAGTAAACCTTGTGGGAAGGTATTCTACTAACATTTTTCCTAATCTGTCAGGAAAGGCGATCGCATCCTCAATATAATACTCAATACAAGACCCACTTAGATAGGGATCTTATGGCTTTTCTCTTGGTATCAATTCCTATCACCCAACCGACTCCTACTCAAAGCAAAATTAATCAAAAAAGAGGTTAATCATGGCTTATCGTGACTTTAGTTTAAGTGAACTTGAAGAGCAGTTTCAGGTTCAAATTATTGAAGAAAAGAAAGTATTTTCAGCGGTACATCTGGTTGAGTCTAGTGAGTTTCTTCAGGAACATTTAGACAGAAATTTAGCACTGGCTTTAGCTATTAATACCGAAAAAGCGAGATCGGAATTTATTATTATTAGAACTTCAGGAGTTTTATGTGATTCCAGTTGAACAAATTTTAGGGCGGTTAATTTATATGCTAACGGTTAATTGATGAATCATCATCTTAAACTTGAATTTTAATCAAATAATAGTGGGCAACTATTTAGTATATATATTAAAAATACACTACTAGCCAATTTGCCCACCCTACCGTTACTTATTACTGTTCTTCGTCACCGAAACGAATAATATCCTCATTCCCTAAATATTCGCCGTTTTGAACTTCAATCATTACTAAAGGAATTACACCGGGGTTTTCTACCCGATGACGGGTATTCATGGGAACATAGGTTGATTCTTTTTGTTTTAAAAGCTGTTCTTTGCCATCAAAAATTACTTTAGCTGTTCCTGATACCACAATCCAATGTTCACTGCGGTGGTAGTGCATTTGGGTGCTGATATGATGCCCCGGTTTCACAAAAATGCGATTAATTCGGTAACGGGGGCCTTCTTCAAGCATGGTTACAGTTCCCCAAGGGGGGGTTCTTGTCATCTCAGTGTTGGATTCTAAGGTTTCTAAGTTAGACTCAGCCGTGGGGGTTGTTAATTCGTCCATGATGCTTAGAGCGGTGAATTTTTATTCTTTAGTCTAGCACTCATCGATTAAAATGTTTGAACAAATGTGATGTTTTCCCTAACATTAAGATTGAGTAATGATGGGATTAACGTAATACTAACTTAATTGCGATTGCTTTGTGCTGATCATTATTAAACTCTACGAAGGTTGATTTGTTCCTAATTGAAACCCTAATGCTTTGGTCTGCATCATTTTGAAAATGTTATAAAAGCCGTTAGCACGAGAAGGGGTTAAGCTAACTTTTAAGCCTGTTTCTTCGATAAAATCAGGGGTAACAGCGACAATTTTTTCAGGGGGTAATCCATTTAAGCCTTCGATTAAAAATGCAACTAATCCTTTAACTAATTGAGCATCTGAGTCTCCTTTATACCATACTTTTCCGTCTTCGTAGTCGGCGGTAATATAAACTTGAGAAACACAGCCTTGTACTTTATTCTCTGAGGTTTTTCCCTCTTCTGGCATGGCTTCTAGTTTCTTAGCATACCAGAGCAATTGTTCATATCTTTTTTTTGGGTCATTTCGTTTTTTAAAGCGTTCAACAATTCGTTCTAGGTTAGGGGGTAAGGAAGCAGAAAGGGTCATTTTGGTAATTAATATTAAGTGGAGAATTGACTATTATTTATTATAGAGCTTTTTGTCTAGGAAGAAGGATTATTTTGGGACTCTAAATTCAATTGTTTGATGCTTTGGCCTAATTGTGGCGAGGCTTCTCCCCATTTTGTGATAAATTTGACCATATCTAGTAAGGGAACATCAACGGGAAAGATACGACTGTCAGGAATAACATATAAGTTACCAACGGTAGGGGTGGGAACAGTAGACTTGTCCGAAAATTAAATTTGTGAGAAAAAAGAGAGAGTAATTTAGAGAATCACTGGCTAAAATATGAAAAATCCGCTCGAACATCTTCGTCAATATCCGAAAACTTGTAAGCAGTTAATTGGACTAACCCTTTCTCAACTAGAAGAGTTAATTCAGCAAGCGATCGCCTTAGACAAGAAACAAAAAAAAGAACAAGAAATGGCCAAAGTTAGAGTAAATCAAAAAGGGGCTGGTCGTCGGAGAAGTTTATCCCCAGAAGAAGGAATCTGTTTAACGCTGTTTTACTTAAGACAGATGCCAATTTTTGAAGTATTAGGGATGATGTTTGGTGTGAGTAAAACGACGGCAAATGATTACTTTCACTACTGGCTACCTATTTTAAGAGATTTACTTCCGAGTAGTATAATAGAAGAATGGAAGAGACTCATGAAAGATGATGAATTTGTCAAAGAACTACTAACTAGTCACGAGTTATTAGTAGATAGCTTTGAACAAGGCAGAGAAAGACCTACCGACTACGAAGTACAAAAAAAGTATTTTTCAGGAAAGAGACAAAAACATACTTTTAAAAATCCAGTAATTTCCCTACCAAAAGGGAATGATATAGTGGATGTTGTCGTAGGCGAAAGAGGACCAGAAGCTGATATAAATTTACTCCGAAAACAACAGAAGAAGTTGTCAAAAAATCAAAAATTTAAGGGAGATAAAGCTTACATAAGTGCTGACCGCACTACGACTCCTCATAAGAAGAAAAAGAATCAGAAATTAAGCCAAGCACAAAAAGAAGAAAACCGAAAAGTTTCACAGGAAAGAATTTATATTGAACATTTAATTCGGGTTGTTAAAATTTTCCGAAGTGCTTCCGAAAGATTTAGACTTAATCCTGACCGTTATCAATCAGTCATTCTGGTAGTTCTTGGCTTAATTCGATTGAGATTAGGAACTTTAAGATTTTCATCTTAAAGAAAGGGTAAAAAAGATGATTATGCGGCATTAGCCCATCAATCTTTTTTCTCAGTTCCTGATACTTATTTCCTGCGAACCTCGAAAACTCGTCACGATTGGCTGTTTCTTAAGCTGACTCAAGCGACCTGAAAGCCAGTCACAGAGTGCTTTTTCAATTTTCGGACAAGTCTATTGTCAAACACCTTATTTTGTACTGCTATAACTTTGAGATGATTCAATCTTATCCCGAAAAGTATTAAACTAAGAGTTACAAATCTTAATAATTGGAGCTTCGGATGAATCCTTCTAACTCCCCCTCAGATACACATTCATCTTCTCAAAATCTCACACCTAACCCTAAAAAAGCACACAATAGACTAAACTGGCTGCTAATTTTGCCCGTTATCATTCTTAGTATAGTAATCTGGCAATTATTTAGTCCAAAAAATGCTCCTGTTGCCCAAGAAGAAGGATTTCCCCCTCGTCCCGTGAAAACTGCCCCAATTACCCCCGAAAGAGGTGTAAAACCCGTGAAATTACTCGGCCAAGTCGAAGCAGGAGAAACAGCCACCGTGCGATCGCAAATTGAAGGACGAGTCAAACAGGTGTTTGTCAGAGAAGGGGATAAAATTACAGAAGGAATGACCTTAGTGCTGTTAGAAGATATTGACCAACAAGTGGCTTTAAACCAAGCAAAAGCAAGATTAGCCCAAGAAAAAAGCAGATTAGACCAACTTTTAGTAGGAACTCGTCCTGAGATTATTAGTCAACGGAAAGCAGAATTAAGCAGTGCCATTGCTAGAGAACAGGAAGCTAGGGCTAATTTAGAAAGTATTTTGCAACTAACCCCCGATTTAATTGCCCAACGAGAAGCCGACGTACAAAGGGCGATCGCTAGAGAAAAAGAAACCCAAGATAACTTAAAAAGAGTCGAAAATTTAGCCCAAGAAGGTGCATTTTCAGAAAGAGCTTTAGTAGAAGCCAAAGCAGACGCTGATGCAGCCAATAGCGACCGTTTAAAAGCAGAGTCCGCCTTAACCGCCGAAAAAATTCAAACCCGTCAAACCGAGGCCGAAGGAAAAACTACCCTTGACAGTGCGATCGCTCAACGGAGACGAGAGGAAGCGTTATTAGAAGAAGCGATCGCAGGGCCAACACCAGAGGAAATTGGGGCGCAAAGAGGGTTAGTCGCTGGCGCACAAGCATCTGTCCAACAAGTAGAATTACAACTCTCACGGGTGCAAATTAAGGCGTTAACGTCGGGAATTGTCCAATCTCGTACCGTAAATGTGGGAGACTATGTAGAAAGCAGCGATGCTGTCTTAACCATCGTTAGTGACAAGGAAGTAAACATCTTTTTAGAAGTTCCCGAATCCCTTGTGCGTCAGGTTTCCACTGGTTTACCCGTACAATTGACTGCAAGGGCGTTACCCCAATGGCAAGAAACCGCTAATATTACGGCAGTTGTTCCTACCACTGATCCAACTTCCAGACGACAGTTAGTGCGATTAAACTTAAACAATCCACCGAAAAACCTATTAGCAGGGATGGCAGTCCAAGGAAAGCTGATGTTACCCCTACAAAGTGACGAAAATACCTTTATTGTCCCCCGTGATTCCCTTATTCGTCGAGGCGATAACTGGTTTCTTTTCACCATTAAGGATAATGTAGCCCAACAAATTAAGGTGGACATGATCGCAGATATGGGAGAAAAAATGGCGGTTGCTTCTCCTGAGTTATCTTTAGGACAATCTTTAGTCGTAACGGGATCAGAAGGGTTAAAAGATGAAGCTAAGGTGAAAGTTATTTCAGGGGACAGTTAACTGTTCACTGCTATATATTGTGTGAGAAATTCGGGTGGTGGGTTGGGAAATTTGACTCATATTATTTATCCTTTGCTTTAGATACATAATAATTGAGAAGAATAAGCGGTTAAAATGTAAGTTAAGATTTATTTTACTTATTTCAAAAACAAAATTAACCATGTCTAACAACGCTTGGCAGCCAGAAAACAGTGAAAATGACTTTGATCCCCTTGGTTTTCTGGAAGAATGGATAGATCCTGACGCTGAAGAAGAAGACTTACGCAGTGAATTTTTCCAAGGACTTGATGGGAGAAGACGGAAAGCAGCCTTTGTTTTAATGGCAATCTGGGCAATCACCCTAATGTTTCACTTAGTTGCTTGGGGTGGCTGGTTATTACTATGTTTAACGACCTTAATTGCCCTACAAGGTCTTCGTTTAATCTTCGCCAAACCACAAGATACCCCCTATCCTCTCACCGATGAACAATTAACCCACGCACCTACCGTCTCTTTGATGGTAGCAGCAAAAAATGAAGCGGTCGTTATTGGAAACTTAATCAAGCAACTGGGCGAATTAGACTATCCCATGGAGAAATATGAAATTTGGATTATTGATGATAACAGTAATGATAAAACACCCGAAATTATTGACCAATTAGCTTTAAACTATCCCCAATTAAATGTTGTCCATCGTTCTGCTAAAGATGGGGGTGGAAAATCTGGTGCGTTAAATCAGGTCTTACCCTTAACCAAAGGGGAAATTATTGGGGTTTTTGACGCAGATGCTATTGTTCCAACGGATTTACTCCGTTCCGTTGTTCCTTTCTTTGCCAAGCAACAAATGGGTGCAGTCCAAGTCAGAAAAGCGATCGCTAACGAAGGCTTGAATTTTTGGACAAAAGGCCAACAAAGCGAGATGGCTTTAGATAGTTATTTCCAGCAACAGCGCATCGCATCGGGTGGAATGGGAGAATTAAGAGGAAATGGTCAATTTGTGCGGAGAACTGCCCTTGTTAGCTGTGGAGGATGGAATGAGGAAACCATTACCGATGATTTAGACCTAACCATTCGTTTACACTTGGATCAGTGGGAAATTGGACTCTTACCCCATCCTGATGTCAAAGAAGAAGGCGTTACCAAAGCGATCGCACTGTGGCATCAACGTAACCGTTGGGCAGAAGGCGGCTATCAGCGTTATTTAGATTATTGGCGGTTTATCCTCTCTCGTCGTCTAGGATTTCGTAAAAAGCTCGACTTAGCCTATTTTTTATTAATTCAATATCTCTTACCCACCGCAGCTATTCCTGACTTCCTTTTAGCTATTCTGCGTCATCGTTTACCCCTTTATGGATCTTTGAGTGCTATTTTGGTTTTCTTTTCGTTTATTGGCATGGTTAAAGGCTTAAAACGGGCGCAGAAAGTCTTAAATTCTGAATTTGGGAATATTTGGTCTATATTTACCCAAAGTCTGCGAGGAACGCTTTATATGATGCACTGGTTTGTCGTTATCCCTAGCATTACTGCACGGATGTCTATTCGTCAGAAACGCCTAAAATGGGTGAAAACTACCCACGAAGGGACAGAAGGGGAAGGACTAGAGTTTGAGAATTGTTAATTATTAATTATGTTGAAATGCCAAAATCGAGAGGAAAGCATTCAGAAATTGCTGGGTTTTTGATTAAAAGCTTAAACTCAGTAATTGACAATATGCAGCTTCCTTCTTCTACTTTTGAGATACATTGTCTCCCTTCTTCCCTTATTAGTAGTCCTTGGGCGTTATTTCAGTGAACAGTTACCCTTCCTATCTTCTGAACTACTGACTCCCACACAAAAACTTTTGGCTGTAAACCCTATTTAATAACAATTTGCTGTTATTCTGAATAATTAATCATTAAAGTTAATAGTAAGGAAACCGTCAGTGTTAGATATTAAGCAACTTCGAGACAATCCCGATGGAGTTCAAACCCAACTCAATTTACGAAATCCTACTCAAGCTTATGATATCCAACCGATATTAACTCTAAACCAACAACAAAGGGACTTAGAACAATCTCGTACCCAATTACAAGCCCGAAGTAACGAAATTGGTAAGTCAATTGGTCAAAAAATGCGTCAAGGGAGTAAACCTACGGACGCTGATATTAAAGCCTTGAAAGCAGAAGGAAATGAAGTTAAAAGCAAAATTGCTGACTTAGATCCTCAAGAAAAAGAAATTAAAGCAAAGATAACTGAATTAATCTTAGAATTACCCAACCTTCCCAGTGAAACAACCCCCATTGGCAAAGATGAAAGCGCAAACGTCGAGATTCGACGGTGGGGAGAAGAATATAAACCGACTTCACCCGACTTATTTCCTCACTGGGAAATTGCTCAGAAATTAGGAATGCTTGAGACAGAAAGGGGCGTTAAAGTAGCACAAAGCCGTTTCATTGCCCTATTCGGGGCTGGTGCAGCCTTAGAACGAGCTTTAATCAATTTTATGCTAGATTGCCAAATTAAAGCCGGTTATGTAGAAGTAATGCCACCAGTTTTAATCAATAGTGCTTCTATGCAAGGAACGGGACAATTACCCAAATTTGCTGAAGAAAGCTTCTATTGCGCCGAAGATGACCTCTGGTTAGCCCCAACTGCCGAAGTTCCTGTCACTAATCTATATCGGGATGAAATTCTCGAATTAGATAGTTTACCCGTCAAACATTGTGCTTATACCCCTTGTTTTCGACGGGAAGCGGGCAGTTATGGCAAGGATACCAAAGGATTAATCCGTTTACATCAATTCAATAAAGTAGAGTTGGTTAAACTGGTTCATCCTGATACCTCAGAAACCGAACATCAGAGTTTAGTCACCAATGCAGAAGCCATTTTACAAGCCTTACAATTACCCTACCGAGTGGTAGAACTATGTACAGGGGATTTAGGCTTTGGGGCTGCTAAATGCTACGATTTAGAGGTCTGGTTGCCCTCTGCTGATACTTATCGAGAGATTTCTAGTTGTTCTAATTTTAAAGATTTCCAAGCCCGACGAGCAAATATTCGTTTTAAAGAGAAGGGTAAAAAGGGAACTCAGTATGTTCATACGTTAAATGGTTCAGGACTAGCGATCGGACGGACAATGGCTGCTATTCTAGAGAATTATCAGCAACCCAATGGTAATGTAGCAATTCCAGAAAAATTACAGCCTTATATGAACTGCAAAGAACTTGAGTTAACTTAAATGACAGGGTGTTAGGTATTAGGTATTAGGTGTCAGGTATTAGAGGGAAGAAAATCTCTCAGAATCAATACACTCTAACTGAAAAAATCTCCCGAAATATCAATAAATTGAAAGTTTAAAGAAATGATGAACCTGAAACCTGAAACCTGAAACCTAAAACCCGAAACCTAACTTACTATGAAATATCTTGCTTTAGCAACTGATTACGATGGAACATTAGCCACCGATGGTGTGGTAGATAATGACACCCTAAATGCTCTTTTTCGTTATCAAAAAGCAGGGGGTAAAATTATTATGGCAACAGGAAGAATCTGGAAAGATTTGCAAAAAGCTTGTCCCAAAGTTGAGCAATTTGATGGTATTGTTGCCGAAAATGGTGCAGTTTTTATTGAACCCAAAACAGGAAAACAGCAACTTTTAGGACAACCTTTTCCTTCTAACTTTCTTGCTAAATTACAAGAGAAAAATATAACCCCTTTATATTGGGGAGAGATTGTGGTTAGTACATGGCAACCTCACGGAAATAGGGTACAACAAACCATTGATGAAATGGGATTAAATGCACAAGTTATTCTAAATAAACGCTCAGTAATGGTGTTACCAAAAGGCATTAATAAAGCAACTGGCTTAGAAATTGCTCTTAAAACCCTGAATTTATCACCTCAACAGGTAGTTGGTGTGGGAGATGCAGAAAATGATCTGGATCTTTTACAATATTGTGGATTAGGTGTAGCAGTTGATAATGCCTTACTCAGTTTAAAAGCGATCGCTGATCATACCACCACTCAACCTAGAGGAAAAGGGGTACAAGAGTTATTAGCTTGGATTAATTCGTAAAGAAAAATTAAATAAAGTTAAATAAGATAAATTATTGTAGGGATTTCTAGCATTTGCTTTTAGACTATAAGTATTTTCAAGCTTAGTTAAAAGTAACCATGAAAAAATTAATTCTTATTGGGTTGCTACTTTTATTATGGTTAGGTACACCCATCGATCCAGCAACGGCCGACGGAACACCGGGAGAATTCGATTATTATGTTTTATCCCTCTCTTGGTCCCCTGAATATTGTGATACTGCACCTTCTAGTGATCCCCAATGTAAAGCACGAAAATACGGATTTGTGGCACATGGTTTATGGCCTCAATATGAAAAAGGTTACCCCTCTTATTGTTCTGCTTCTTCAAAAGTCCCTGATGAGATCATGGAACAAATGTTACCAATTATGCCATCTAAAAGATTAATTCAACATGAATGGGATAAACACGGGACTTGTAGTGGCTTAAATAAACAAGGCTATTTTGATTTAACTCAGAAGCTATACCAACAGTTAACAATTCCTAAGATATATCGTGATTTAGATAAATATATGACTACCTCGGTAGAAGAATTAGAAGATAATCTGATCGAAGATAACGGACTGCTGACAGGTGAAAGAATGGGAGTAATTTGTAAGAAACGTTATCTTAAAGAATTACGAATTTGTTATACCAAGGATCTAAATCCTCGTCCTTGTAGTTCGGATGTGCGAGATAAATGTGGTTCAAAAGTAGTTTTGCGTCCCATTAGAACGAAACCTTTGATCACGTCTAATGACTCAGTTGTAATTACATCAGCCATGGTTAACCCATTTAACCCAGAACAAGGTAAAGAATGGGTGATTTTGAGCAATACCTCTGATAAACCCGTTGATCTCTCAGGTTGGAAAATCCAAGATGGTAAAGGACGAGTAGAACGCATAAAAGGAGACATTCGACCGAATGAAGAGATTAAGATTGTTTTTTCAGGTCATTCAGTTAAATTAACCAATTCAGGCGGCACAATCACCCTAATTAATGGACGAGGCCAAAAAATTAGTGAAGTGTCCTATTCTTCCACCGTCAATGGAAAAAGTATCACTTTTTAACCATTGGTATTCATAAAAAAAGGAGAACCTATGAAAATCCACTCATTTTTAACCACTATTACCCTTGTATTGATGGTATTGTTCTGGACAAGTCCGAGTTACGCTGAGGTGTTATTCCCTGAAGAAACGGGATCTTCTTTGTTAGAACAAATTGAGGATAACTATCAGCCTAAAAAACACTTAGGATACGATAAAAGCAGAGATGTACTGTATGCAGAAATCGATAACCATGATGGTAAAGTTTCGGGAATTTATACCAATTTTACCCTTAATTTTGACCCAGATTCCCCTTTAGATCCCAGTAAAACCCTTTATCAAAATAGTAAAGGAATTAATGCAGAACACATTTGGCCACAAAGTTTTGGTGCATCAGGAACTGCTAAAGATGACCAACATATTTTATTTCCGTCTCGTGTAAAAGTAAATAGCGATCGCAACAATAAACCCTTTGGAGAAATCCCAGATCAGCAAACAAAAAGATGGTATTTTAAAGCAGACAGACGAGAAACGTTACCAGATGAAGATATTGATCAATATAGTGAATCAGTGAAGAATCTATTTGAACCCAGAGAAGATCGAAAAGGAGATGTAGCTAGAGCCATGTTCTATTTTAAAGCTATTTATCCTAAGTCTGCTGATCAGGCATTTTTTAATCAACAAAAAGACATTTTATGTCTTTGGAATCAACAAGATCCTGTTGATCAAAGAGAAGCTGAACGAAATCAAGCGATCGCTTCTAATACACAGGGAAATGAAAACCCTTTCATTGTAGATGATACTTTAGCATCGAGAACTTTTTGTTTAGAATAAGGACAATTTGTGTTTATAGTAGGGATCAAGTCATAACTTGTCCCTACTTTGATAAGAGACATCTACTCAATAATAATTCACTTAAATAATGGATAATGGAGAATGAACAATTTATAAATAAATATAGTTAGAAATATGAAAGTTATTCAACAAGAGACGATCACAGCGATCGCAACAGCCATTGTTCCCCAACAGGGAAGTATTGGAATTGTCCGATTATCGGGAGAAAATGCAATTAAAATAGGCAAAAAAATCTTTAGCCCCTACGGAAACGCAGATTGGGAAAGCCACAAAGTCATTTACGGAACAATTCGCCATCCGAACACCCAACGGATGATCGATGAATGCTTACTATTACCCATGTTATCCCCTCGTTCCTTTACCCGTGAAGATGTTGTCGAAATTCATTGTCATGGGGGAATGATGCTAGTGCAGCAAATTTTACAGCTATGCTTAGAAGAAGGTGCTAGGTTAGCGGAAGCTGGAGAATTTACCCTAAGAGCCTTCTTAAATGGACGAATAGACCTGACACAAGCCGAAAGTATTGCAGAATTGGTGGGCGCACAATCGATACAAGCGTCCCAGATGGCGATCGCAGGGTTACAGGGGAAATTAGCCACTCCCATTCGTCAACTGAGGGGAACTTGCTTGGATATTTTAGCAGAAGTGGAAGCAAGAATCGATTTTGAGGATGATTTACCCCCATTAGACGAAGCAGAGATTATTCAGCAACTAACAGACTTATTATCTCAAGTTAACACCCTTTTAGCCACCGCAGATCGGGGAGAATTATTACGCAGTGGGTTAAAAGTAGCGATCGTTGGTCGTCCCAATGTGGGAAAATCTAGTTTATTGAATGGGTGGAGTCGTTGTGATCGGGCGATTGTCACAGATTTACCGGGGACAACAAGAGATATTGTAGAATCTCAGTTAGTTGTGGGGGGAATTCCTGTTAAAGTCTTAGATACAGCCGGAATTCGAGAAACAGCCGATCAAGTAGAAAAGATGGGAGTGATGCGATCGCATCAAGTCGCTAAGAATGCAGATTTAGTTTTATTAACCATTGATGCGAGTCAAGGATGGACAAAAGAAGATGAAGAAATCTATCAACAAGTAAAAAATTATCCAGTAATTTTAGTGGTCAATAAAATCGACTTAGCATCAATTAATACAGATAGTTTTCCTGATGGAATTATTAAATATATTACCCTGTCAGCCCTTAAAAACCAAGGAATTGATAAACTAGAAACGGCTATTTTAGATGCAGCAAAACAAGGTAAAATGAAGATGAAAGATTTAGATGTTGCGGTTAACCAACGACAAGAAGCTGCTTTAATGCGGGTCAAAAATGCTTTAGAAAAGGTTCAAGAAACAATTAATAACGACTTACCCTTAGATTTCTGGACAATTGATCTAAGAAGTGCTATTCAAGCATTAGGAGAAATTACAGGAGAGGAAGTTACAGAGTCAGTTTTAGATAGAATTTTTAGTCGTTTTTGTATTGGAAAATAGAACTTTAGGCGTTGTAGGGAATGAAGAAGATATAATTTTTTCTGATTAGAAGTTTATCTAAATTCTCTAGATGAGTTAAGCTAAGACGCATTTAAACTGGATCTTGGGTATTTTAGTACAAGTCCTCAAACTCTCTCCCCTCTACCTACTCCCTTACAGTCTTCACATACCAATGCGCGGTGATGAACAGCTTACTACCTTATTCCCAAGAAAATTTAACGCCAACTTTTGTTGGATTTCTGCGTAACAAAGAGACGCAATCGCACTAAACTGAGAGTTTGACCTAGACTTAAAGGTAATAACGAAATACCTTCCAAACGAGACTGTACCCAACCTTCTCCCCAATACCATTCATGATAACCGTCAATGCCCTGACTTAAGATCATTCTTAATCCACTTTCATTTACCATTTCCACCTGATGAGTAACAGGAATTCCCCCAGTCCAACTGGTAAAATGAGTCCCTTGAGTCAGTTGTTCAGGTAAATTAGAGGATAAAAATTGAGGAAATAACCACCGACGTAATTGCCGCGTGTCTAATAAACTTTCTTTGATGTCGGTTTGACTCGCTGCTAGTTCAATTCGCAGTTGACTTTGTTGAAATGTTCCTAACATAAAATGATCAATAATTTAGTCTAATACTTGAATATCAGCGACCATCCACTGCCCCTGTTTTTGTTCTAAAGTGTAACGAACCTTAAGAGTATCATTATAAGAATCTTGTTGGTTCAATCCGCCTTTTTCATATAAATTAGCTACCTCTTTAACTTTTGCGTCAACCACTGCACGGTTATTATCTCCTTTTAAGTTTTTTACTTGGACTTCATGGCGATATCTCCAATAGCTTTGACGACTCCTTAAATTTTTTGCCCGATTTATCCATGTATTGGCCAAAGAGGGAGCTAAAATACTACTAATTTCTTCAACCCGATACTGATCCCCAAAAGCTAACGCTTTACTGTATAACCACGTTTCAATGACATCTTGGGCATCGGTTAAGGTTAATTTGCCTGTGGGTAAGATGAAACGATCGCCAGAAGTGGGAACTTTCATCAACGGCTCATTTAACTGCACCGCAACGCCGTCTTTGTCTAAACCACCGAGGGGAGAATTTTGCCACTGTAGGCCCTTAACCCCTAATCCTAACAAGCCAATTCCTCCCCCAACAAGACCGAGAAGCAGAAGTAAACGCAAGGGTTTGAAAGTCTGTTTACGCTTGCGACGAACCTTTTTCTTCCGTCGTATTGGCGTTACTCCATCCCCAACTTTTAAGGTTTGTGGAGTTGAGTGCGTTTTATCTCTGGGAGGAATTTGGGGAGTAGTTGGGCTTGTCGGGATAGGAAGGGTTGTGGTTGCTGTGTTTCCTTGCGTTCCTATTGTGCCTTCATAATGAATTTTTGACCGTTGGGATGCTCGACGACGGGATGAACGCGAACGCCGAGGGGAGGGGGAAGGGTAGCTTTCTTTCAACGCACTGGCCATGGTCACTCCTACAAGTTGTTTAGCTTCAATGGGGGGGGTTAACAAAGGCTGAGAGGGATTCTCTAATGATTCTAGATAGGAGACAACGGTCTCATCGGCAAAATATTCCGTTAAGGATGCTTTTCGGTTAACCAAGTCTAGAAAATGGGGAAAAACCTCAGTTTCAAGCCATTGCTTACTATAGGCATACAATCCGGGTAAGAGATCAGGCGATCCTTGAGATTGCTGACTGATAAAGTCCAATGCTTCCCTATCTTGGCTTTGTTGGAGGGCTTCATTGGCTACCTTAGTCTGCCCTAATAATAATGCACAAATCGCTTTTTCTAAAGACACATCTTGGTGTTTGTTGAGAGACTTTAACATTTGACTCCCTTCAACAATTGCATGGGGATCTTTGTCAACTACTCCCTGAGCAATAAGGGCATAAATAGCTAAATAACTGGCAACATAGGACGGTCGTTGCGCTTCTGTGCGAAAAAGCTGAACTTGCTCTTTAACCGTTAAATAACTGCGGACTTGCTGGATAAAGGATAGAAAACTATCGACGGTTAAACCTGAATGATCTTCCCCTTTCCCGTCAATTCCTTTACGTTCATCTAAGAGGGTTTGCAGTAGGGTTAGTCCCTGATTCCGTTGGGGAGAAAGGATGTCAGAAGAGGAAAGTAGTTCTAGAACACGGTAAGGACGAAGTAAATGAGCTTCCCTATTAGTTTTTTCTCTTATTTTCTCAAATTTAGCAGCTTTTGGCAAAATATCTAGGGCTTGAGCAGCAAATTGTCCGGCTGCTTCGTAGGCTGACTGCTGCCATTTTTCTCGACAACATTCGGCATAGGCTAAGGTAACACTTAACCGAATATCTAAGATAAAGTGGGGATCTTTGGATGGCTGAGGTGATTTATTGAGTAAAGCTTCACCGATTTCAATAACTCGTTTATATTCTCCTAATTCCCCTAAAATTAGCAATACGCCTCTTTGTTCTTCGGCGGTTAATTCAGGGGTTGGAATGGGGGAACTTTCGTCAGGAACTTTCGTCTCTCCCTCTGGATGGGGTAGATTAGTCCTTTTTTCTCCAGATAAAAGAAATTTTTGATCGTACTCTCTTCGTTTTTGAGCATCCGAAAGAACGCTGTATGCTCGCTCTAAAAGCTGTTGACGGGAGGCGATCGCCCCGTCGCTGTATTCTCGGCGTGGACACTGCACTCGCCGATCTTCAAACGCTTGATGAATTTGTTGTTCCGTTTCTTGGGTCGTTACGCCTAAGATGCGGTAGTAATCGAGGGGGATTCGCACGGTTACCTTCCTTATTCCTTAAGTTTTCGCTTTATTCATCCAGCACGGTGACACTCCGCTTAGATAGACAATTAGTAACATAACTACAGACCACACTTCTTACACCATAACTCTACAAAGCAAGATTTTAACGCAAAGCTTCCCAAAATGGCGAAACATTTTACTGAAATCAGCGTCTGCTAAAACATTTTTACTGATCTGTAAGAAGCCTTAAACTTTTCTTAACATTTTATAGGTAACTCATATGGACTAAAGCATATCTCTTACTATTAAACAGTATTATTGGCTACATTTTCTTCCTTGCCGTCCAAAATTCGTAAGTTGATTATTTACCGATCAGTGGCATCATGTTAAGATAATCGCCAACTTATTGAATACCTACGATGTAGGGCAAACTTCTATGACTGAAGGAATTGTTACCTTAGCAAATGATGTGGTTTACGACCAACTCGTAGCCTTATTAAATAGTATTGAAGTTAACGTGGGAAAATCGTTTCCTGTTCTGGTGATTCCTTATGATAATCGCTTAGAAAAAGTTAAAAAAGAATTAACCCAAAGAAAGCAGGTTCAGCTATTAGATGATCCAGCAATTCTGAAAAAATGGGAACAGTTCGCCGCAGAGATTTGGCAATGTAACCCATCGGTTCAAGAAAGTTGGCAAAGTAAAGGAATTGAAGGGGTTTATCGTTTGGGAATGCACCGACGTTTTTGTGCGTACGATGAGCAAAGTCCTTTAGATAAATTTATCTATTGTGATGGAGATGTTTTAGTGATGCAATCTTTAGATAAGGTTTTTAAACAGTTAGATAGCCATGACTTTGTTACTTATGATTTTCAGTATAAGGATTTATCCCATGTTTATTTAAACACGGACAATTTAGTTAAGATTTTCCCGCCCGAAAGGATAGATAAAGACATTTTTTGTGCTGGGTTTTATGGTTCTAAAAAAGGGTTATTCTCTGATGAAAAAAGAAAATGGTTAATCGAACAATTAAAATCAGGGGAGGCTGAAATTCTCTATCCCAATGCACCTGATCAAACCATTCTTAATTATATGGTGATGCGTAGTCAACTTTCTTATTATAATTTTGCCCTGAATTTACCTCCTGAGCAAAAAACAGGGAATTCGGTTACTTCTCCCCATTTTGAACAAAGGGACAACCTAATGTATGATAAAGGTAAATTATTAACCTATTTACATTATATCGGTGTCCCCGGTTTTGTATTTACTAAGATTTGCCAAGGAGAAAACTTAGAAATTCCTTATCGAGATATTTTCTTACACTATCGCTATCTTCATGAACCTGAAAAAAGACCAGAATTTCAGGGTAAACCGAAATCCTATAATCCCCCGCCTAGTTTAAGCGATCGCATTCTCAGAAAATTAAAATTAAAACGGTAGAGGTAAAACCATGACTATTAGAGGAATTTACATTACAGCCAATGATAAAGCATTAGAACAGTCTATTGCCTTACTCAATAGCATTCGCAAATATGATACGCAAACCCCGATCACTTTGATCCCTTATGATGAGAATTATCAAAAAGTTGCTCAAGTTTTAGGAGAAAAGTATGGGGTTAAGGTTTATCCTGATCTAGAATTTATTGAACGACTTTCTCTTAATCTTTATGATATTTTTGGTGAGAATTTCTTTGCTCGTCCGAACCAATTTCGTAAGCAAGCTTGTTGGTTTGGGGAGTTTGATGAGTTTCTTTATATAGATACAGACATTGTAGTTTTTGAAAAAATTGTTGATAATTTAGATTATTTTACAGATTATGATTTTATCTGTTACGATTATCAACATAAAGCGGGGATTAAAAATGTTTTTTCTCAGACAGTCATAGAAGAAAATGTTTTTAGTGAAGAAGACTTAAAAGGAATGTTTAATGGTGGGTTTTGGGCTTCCAAGAAGAATTTACTATCGGAAGAAGAAATATATGCCATTTTTAAAGAATGTGCAGCCCATACCGATTATTTTGATTTTACTCAAAAAACATCAGATCAGCCTATTATTAATTATATGATTTTAAAGAAAGTACCTCGGCGGTTTAATATTGTAAATTCAACAGAAAAGATACCGGGGAATTGGGCAAAAAGTTCTCATTTTAAGAGAGAAGGAAATATTTTGCTAGATACTAAACAAGATAACGCTCCTCTCAAATATTTGCATTGGGCAGGGGTTAGAATTGAGCCGGGGTGTCCTTATTGGGACATTTGGAAGCATTATCGTTATCTAGGAGAAACTGCTCCATCAGATGAGGAAATTATACAGCAAAAACCCAAACCGAAACCAAGTTTATTTCGTAAACTTAAACAATTACTAAAATCTTAATTTACTAAGAAGGGATAAAATTGAATTAGAAACTCGTCCCCATTTATTACTTATTATTTGTTACTTATGACAGATCATCCTGTTTCCACTTATACTCCCTTTGTCTCTGTTATAATCCCTATTTATAATGGAGAAGCGGATATTCCTGATTTAATCGATTGTCTGCGATCGCAGACTTATCCTAATTATCTAGTTGAATATCTCTTAGTTAACAATAATAGCCAAGATCGTACCGACGAATTGTTACAAATTGCGGCTAAAGATTTAACCGCAGAAGGAATTAATTTGCAAGTTTTACAACAAGATAAAATACAAAGTTCCTATGCAGCGAGAAACTTAGGAATTCATCATGCTAAGGGGGAAATATTATTATTTACTGATGCTGATTGTCGTCCATTACCTAATTGGATAGAAGAATTTGTTCCTTTTTTTGAAGACGTTTCTGTAGGAATTGTCGTAGGAGAATTAGAAGCATTGATGGGGGATAGTTTACTCGAAAAATATGCAGAAAGATGTGATATGATGTCCCAGCATTTTCTATTAGAACATTCCTTTTGTCCCTACGGACAAACTGCCAATTTAGCCATCAGACAGGAAGCTTTGCAAAAGTCTGGTTTATTTCGTCCCCATTTAACCACTGGGGGAGATGCAGATATTTGTTGGCGAATTCAACAAAAAACCGCTTTTAAATTAACCTACGCACCTAAAGCAATTATCCGTCATCGTCATCGTTCTACCCTTAAAGGGTTAAAAAGTCAATGGAAACGATATGGAACATCTAATCGTTATCTTCATGAATTATATGGGGTTGATTTAATGAGATCCTGTACTAACCAAGAAATTATTTATCGGTTAAGTCGATGGGTGTTGAAAGATTTACCAAAGAATAGCCTTCAGTTACTCTTAGGAAAAGCACAAGGAATTGATCTGATTCGTCAACCTCTTGATCTAATTTGTTTCCAGTCAAGAAGTCAAGGACAAAAAGAGGCGAAGTTACCAGATGAAGCGAAAACGATTGAATGGCTTTAATATTTTTATGTAATTACCAAGATATGGATTGGCAAAATCCGATTTCTCAGCTAAAGTAATCATTAAGATTTGTATCGTTAGGTAGAGGAACTCTAACTTCTCTCTCTCGGACTAAACTATCAGGGACATCTTTAAGATTTCATCACTGAGGACATATTAATCAATGGTTACAAGTATCTGGATAAAATGGTTGTTAGGCAGCGTTAGCATTGGGTTAACTGTGTACGCTGTACTTTGTTTAACCCTATACTTTGTCCAAAAACGCCTAATTTTCATTCCTTCTCGCCAAATTGCCTATACTCCCAAAGAAGTAGGATTAAACTATAAGGATGTTTGGATTCCCATGCTTACCCAAACAGAAACTGTAGAGCGACTTCATGGTTGGTGGATTGAAGGAGAACAGGGAAATCAAGAGGTTTTATTATATTTACATGGAAATGGGGGAAATATTAGCTCAAATTTAGCTCCTGTGCAACGCTTCCATGAGTTAGGTTTTTCTGTCCTCATGATTGACTATCGAGGATACGGCCGCAGTGATGGAACATTTCCTAGTGAATCTCAGATGTATAAAGATTCTCAGGTTGCATGGGACTATTTAGTGCAGCGTAAAGGGATTAAACCCGAAAATATCTTTATTTTTGGTCATTCTATTGGTGGTGCGATCGCCCTTGATTTAGCAGTACGTAAACCCAACGCAGCAGGTGTTATCGTTCAAAGTAGCTTTACTTCCCTACAAAAAACGATAGAAAAACGCAGTTTGTATCGCCTCTTTCCCATTCCCCTAATTTTGACGCAACGCTTTGATTCTTTGGGTAAACTTCCCCTTCTACAAGTTCCCTTAATGATAATTCACGGCACAGAAGATTCCACTGTTCCTTCTTCTATGAGTCAAATCCTTTATGATCGAGCAACTGTACCTAAACAATTATACTTTGTGCCATTAGCGGGACATAATAATGTTTCCTCTGTGGGAGATACTCAGTATAAGAACGAAATTAACCAATTCCGTAACTTAGTACAAAAAACTCAACGCCATTTCAGTTACCAGTGATCATTGACGTGAGTTGTAGGTGTCGGGTGTCGGGTGTTGGGTTTTCACAACAAGAACACAGACTCTAGCTATCTCCAAAAATCTCCCAGAATTAAGACATTTTGACGGTTAAGCTTATATCTCATCCCAAATACGGTTAACAAAACCCAGTTATCGAATTTCTCTCTCCCTACACCCTTCTCCCTGCTCCCTACTATCAAAACTCGGTGTTATAAGTCGGACTTGGTATCAAGTCTAACACCTCATACCTCACACCCGACACCTAACACCTTATAATTTTACTGTTCTTGTTCTTGTAACATTGCGAGGGTTTGCTCCACCTTTTCCATTTTTTCAGGTTGATTTAGCTGTTTAAATAAATCCTTCGCCTTTTGCAAGTCAGCGATCGCTTTTTCCTTTTCTCCTAACTGGGCATAGGTTACCCCCCGATTAAAAAAGGCTTCTGCGAACTGATTATCGAGTTCTAAGCTGCGGTTATAGTCTTCTAGGGCTTTTTGGGGGTTTTTCAGACGATTATAGGATAAAGCTCGATTATAGTAGGCTTTGGGGTCATCGTCTTTCAGGGAAATGGCTTGATCGTAATCGGTGATCGCTTCTTGATAATTTCCGAGTGCATCGTTTGCATTACCCCGATAAATGTAAAAATCAGCAAATTCTGGGTTAATTTCGATGGCTTTACCACAATCATTTAAAGCCGATTCATGTTGTTTTAGCAAAAAGTGAGCATAACAGCGATTACCATAAGCATAGGCATACTCAGGATTTAAGGCAATTGCTTGGGTATAATCGGCGATCGCTGCTTCTAATTCGCCAATAATTACCCGAACATAGCCTAAATTATAGAAAGTATCTGCATCTTGGTCATCAAGTTCTGAAGCTTTGGTAAAGGCATCAATCGCACCTTGATAATCCTGTGCATCAATGAAATCTAGCCCTTTATTGTACCACTGTGCAGCCGATAACCCTTGATATTTGTCTTCAGTCGAAGTTTCGGGCGCAGATTCTACCTCTGTGGAGGCTTCTGGGGTAGATTCTACCTCTGTGGAAGTGTCTGGGGTAGATTCTACTGTTTCATCATTAAGCGTCGGAGCTTTGTCCGTTTCTGCTTGACTATCTTCTACGGTTTCTGTCGTCTGAGTTATTAGGGTTGGGAAAGCGAAGACTTCGGGAATAGATAGGAGAAATACAGAGGGTAAAGTAACGAAGAAAATTAGTAGTTTCATAATCAATCGTGTGTAAAGCAAAAAAAATTATTTGGGGTGAACCAGTAAAAAATAACTATTTACTGGTTACTGCTCACTGATAACTGTTTAAAATAAAGTCTCTACGGCAAAGAAAGTCAGAAGAAAGACGATAGATCCCCCTAACACGCTTAATTGCCCTTTATTAAGTGGTAATCGCTTATGCAGTTGGGCATAACCAATTAACCAATAGGCTAACACAGCTGCTATGATTGCTCCAACCAATGCCCCCAAATGTCTCCGATACAGTAGCATTCGCACTCTGAAACGGGTAGCTGAATCATATTGATTGTGATCATTAATCGGGACGGTTAAGGTTTCCCAAGTGTTTCCTGCATCAGTCGAGCGAAATACCTCGGTTGTAGTAGAACCTAGACCGAAAATTGTCTGATCTTCCGCATAATTAGGAGAAAAGTGAATTGGTGTTCCAGCATAGGGAATATTATCCAATTTAGCAATGGGTACACTCCTATCTCCCACAGGCTGAAAGCTTTGCCCTCCATCCACGCTTTTATACAGTCCTTTCCCACGGGCTGTTACCATAATGGTCTTATCTTGAGCATAATTTGGCGAAATAGCGACACCAAAGAGGTCTGGGCTAGGATCATCGGGCATAATAGCAACTTTGCCCCATGTTTGTCCCCCATCTTCCGTCATAAAGAGTCCTAAGGTAGAGGAAAAAACGACGGTTTGATCATTGGCATAATCAGGGGAAATGGCTAATTGAAACCCTTGTGCTAATCCAATTAAGTCTTCAGAGGTGGTTAAGTTCCATTTACGCCCCCCATTAGTTGATTGAAAGATGCCGCCTTTTCCTACGGCATAAAGGGTTTGATCTTGCTCAAAATTCGGAGAAACAACAATAGAAGAGGGATCATTCCCGATTGTTTGTTCAATCTTACTGATTCTCTCTAGCTTTTTACCTTTATTTTGGGAACGAAACACATCTCCCTTTTGATTAAGCACAAATAGGGTTTGATCTTGCTCAAAATTGGGAGAAGCAGCTAAGGTGAGTCCTCGTCCTTGAGGGGGCGGTAACTTAATGATATCCCATGATTTACCCCCATTCATTGTTTTAGCGATTTGGGACCACAACAAACCTGCCCAAACGATTCGATCAGAATTATAGTTAGGAGAAAACCTTAGATCGTAATAGCGTCGAGGATCTTGAGTGCGGGGATCTGGCTTAAAGGTATATTCAAAGAGAGGACGTTCTAACCCTTTATTAATAGGTTGCCATGTTTTACCCTGATCTTGAGAATGGTAAATATTTCCTACATAGGTCGCTAGTGCAAGGGTTTCATCTTGTGCATAACTCGGAGAAATATCAAAAGCTACCACAATTCCATGGGCGAGGGTTTCGATTTCTTGCCAGTTTTGCCCGCCATCAGTACTCTGAAACAGTCCATTGAACGATCCCACCATTAAGGTATTGTCTTTAGCTATATTGGGCGAAAAACGGACAAAATAAAAGTGAGGAACTTTAAACTCATCGGCTTGGACATCTTTAACTAAACCTTTGTTAACTTTTTGCCATGATTGACCGTCATCTTTCGAGATAAACGCCCCATCTTGCCAATTAACAACAGCAAGGGTCTTATCTTGTGGATAATTGGGGGACAAAGCTAGGTCTTGAATCCGTTTATCCTTAATTCCTTGGGTAATTGGCGTAAAGGTTTTTCCCCCATCACTTGTTCTTAACACCCCTTCTTGGGAAGTTACTAAAAAGAAGGTTTGGTCTTGGCTAAAATTAGGAGAGATAACGAGGCGATTAACAGTATTTTTGGAAGAAATAGTAGAAATCGTTTGCCACTGTTGACCAAAATCCTCTGATTTTATAATATTTCCCTTGTCGTCCACCATAATAATCTTATTAGTTGGAGTAATAGCTAAAGCAGTTACCAACTGTTGATTATCTAAAATTGATTCCCATGTTTGACCTCCATTACGACTCAGATAAAGCCCTCCTTCTCTTCCTGTTACCACCACGTCTTGGGTAGAAAGGGGAGAAATTCCGATTTGATGAACTTTAAAGGTGGTTAATCCCCCCAATTTTTCTGAGGGAAGCCCATTATTAACCGAAACCCACGATTCTCCTCCATCATTTGATTTATAAATTCCATTCCATTCTGTAGTTGCAAAAAAAGTATTTTTATTACTCTGTGCCATTGCTAAGTCCATAATTGGCGTAGGACTACGATAGAGTTTGTTGAAGCCTTTAACCAGTCGTTGCCAACTTTGGCCCCCATCGTTGGACTTATAGAGATTACCACGAACTACAATGATTAGAGTTTGATCTTCGCCATAATCTGGGGAAATGGCGATTTGTTCAATAACATCATGGGGACGATGGGCAAAACTCGGTTGTACTTGTATGCCTAGAAGGCTAGTGATTATTAGTAGGGTGAATAGTAGGGTCTTCCAGAGGATATTTATTTTCATAACCAAAAAGGATAAAGATTAAGATACAGTCCGATTTCTAGGCAAAAGCTAAAGCTCACTCTACACAACGGTATAACGTTAAGGTGGCGACTATTGTATCATCTTTTTCGGCAATTTTAGATTTTTTCCCATTTACCCCCAGTTCGACTCCCGACGGAATATAGGCAGACAATTTCAAAACACTATTTAAGGAAATGAACAGATCGGATGTCCTAAACTACCGTTCATATTTACAGAATATTAAAACATTCTTAAGAAATGTAGTGGTTTAACTTTCTTAAATTAAAGTTAATATCCAAGGTTTAAAGTTTACGTGTGTTCACTGTTGTTCACATTTGTTCATGATGAACCATTATAACCCATTAACATCAGCGTGCATAATTATGACTCCTAAGCAAAAGCTCCTTCTGTTCCTTGCCTCCATCGGAATGTTATCCGTTTCCCATCCCGTTGTAGCATCTGATTTAGTTTTGGCATCTAATCCAGACGATGTTAGCGATTTCATCAACACTAACGGTGAGTGTACCGACTGTAATCTAATCGGTGAAGACTTCTCAGGAAGTGCATTTGATTTTTTAGTTGAGAACTCAAATGCCTCCGCCACGGACTTTTCCTCCTCTACCCTTCTTACTGGTACGATTGAGGAAAGCTCCTTTGCAAGTTCTGACTTTATCGATTCTTATATTGAGGATCTAACCGTTACAAATTCTATTTTTGAAGATTCTAATTTTAGTGGTGTCACAATTAAAAATTTCTTAGCTCAAGACGCTAATTTTTCACGGGTTAACTTCACCGGTGCAACCATAATTGGTATGACAATGACTGATCCTGCGCAGGAAGCTAGCCTATCCCTAGCAACTGCCAAAACCTGTGCGCCTTTTGATTTTGAGTGTGCAAGTGTTAACAGCACGGACTTTACAGATACAACGGTTATTGATTCTTCTTTCCAGTTTATGGATTTCACAGGCTCATCATTTGATGGATCGGATTTCCAGAATGTTAACTTATTGGGTTCTACTATGACTCAAGAACAAATAGATAGCATGAATTCTTTTTGGGGAGTTTTACCAGACGGTACAGTTGTCGAAGCTCCGACAGATGTGCCAGAACCTGCTACCATCTTAGGATTAGTCATCTTTAGTGGTGCTGGCTTATTAGGGTCAAGAAAAAAAGCTAAGTAGATGAATCTACTCCATTTGTCATCAAACATTGTTTTAACTAATAATTGTAAAATGGACGTTGTACGCAACGTCCCTAAAAATTAGTCCACTAACTCTGTACTCCAACTCACTTTTTGAATTTCCGTTTCTAGCAAACGATAGTCTTTCACAAGTTCTTCGACACGACGATTAAGTCCCGCCAAATTAACCGTAACAAGCCAACGACTATTACTATCTTGTAAAGAATCTACAGGAATTGTACCAGAATCTATAATAGATTGATAAATAAATTGTTTTTTTAATAACATTTCTTGATCAATGATAGCGTCCGCTAAACTCTGGCGAGAGGCTAACAGAGTTTGGGACTGAGTAATACTAATGCGTTTAGTAAGACTGGCTAAATTGTTTAAACAAGTCTCCACATCAGCCATCAAGGTTTCAGGATCTTCTGGTGGAAAACTCCCCTCTTGAACCCTTGCACTGATCATCAGACGAGTACGGAGACTTTCTAGCCGTTCCTCATATTCAGCTTTAATAAGCATTGCTTCTGCCAACTTAATAAGACTATCCTCCTTTAAAGATTAGTTATGGTGTCATCATAAAAATGGGTTTGAAACCCCGTCGTTCCACGACGGCTTTACCGTCAAATTCTAACACTTTACAGAGAAATGTGTTAAAGTGTGAGACATGGAAAAAGCCTATTCTTACCGATTTTACCCCACACCTGAACAAGAGTTGCTATTGCGGCGCACTTTAG